>JAZRBT010000247.1:0-9767 GCA_045635245.1 Candidatus Coprenecus sp. | reverse complement strand
AATATTGAAAGTTAGGTAGTGTAAGCATCCGATGAAGTACATTACCAACCAATAGTATACAATTAGCCGCTATTACCTATAAATTGACAGGTAGTAGCGGTTATTTCTAACTAATGCTTACCATTCATCAACTCTTTAATTCTGAAAACCTTGTCACCCTCGGCAGTAAGAGGGAGGAGCCCGCAACGAAGTTGTGGGAGGGATTAAGCGCGAGCTGAAGTTTGAAGAATCAAAGAGTTTGAATCCTGTAGTATGACGTTTACATAAAATAAAATAGACATTCGTTGCACAAAAATATCCTCCATTCTTCGCTCAATGGTACAGAATTTATCGATTTTATACAGATTCAAGCACCGCTGAGCAATAAAATAGCCATTTTTTCGCTCAACGACGTAGTATTAGAATAATCAGAAAGATAATGGTATCTGTATATGACGCATTATAACAGAGATACCCGGTCGAGCCGGGTATGACAATACAACATAAGCTGGGTATGACACTACAACACAAGCCGGGTATGACAACTTCATACTCGACCACATAGATGTGAATTGAGATGTTTCTATCTTTATGCGAGTTATTAAAACCCCTAAGCACTCTAAATTGTCTTGAGTAATATTGTGGTAATGAAATGTGTGCTTAGTGGTATCCAAATTAACACCCCTGAGACCGTATGTGGGCAACTCGTGGGCGCCATATTGAAATTGACGTGCTTAGGGGTTATTTTTGATCGGGGCCTGAATTGTTGTCAGCCAATTCTCCGGATTTTCTTGATTTCAGATGCTGTCCACGAATGAATAGCGTGGTGAAGTTGCAACCTGTTCGCTGTACTTGATGCCTGTGTTTTCCTGCCTGTATCCTCCGTGCTCGATGGTATAGCAGTAACCGGGCTCAGGACACTCATGTCCCAGGCGGGACATTTCCGGACCGATGGTCATATAGCACAGTTTTCCAAGTTTATCGTACGACGGAATCACAGCACGATGCGATGCGATAATAATCGCTGGTAATGAATCAATGGAAAGTATGGCCTGATTGAGATCCGTTATTTTTAAGCTTTCGTTTGGAATATGGTTTTTAGGCTGTTGTATTGTTCGACTTTTGCGGGATGATTTAAAAGTTGTCAGGTTTTGCTTTATTTTTGCATCTGAGTTTTGTTGTATTGATTTTGAATATTGATATGAGTTTGGATTTAGGTAAGAATATAGGTGAGGATTTTGGTAGAGATTTTGGTTTGGATTCGGGTTTGGTGAGGTATGTGGAGGAGGTGATTGTTCCTCGATATGATGGTTTTGATGCGGCTCATTCCCGTTCGCACGTGGAGACTGTTATTGGTCAAAGTCTGCAAATTTACGATTTGTTGACTGAGCAAGGGATGGAATTGAATCTGAATATGGTTTATGCAATAGCAGCATTTCACGATTTGGGATTATGTGAGGGGAGAGATTTGCATCATTTGGGCTCGGGAAGGATTGTTCGGGGGGATGAGTTGTTGCGGAAGTGGTTTGATTTTAAGCAGATTGAAGTTATGGCTCAGGCGGTGGAGGATCATCGGGCTTCTGCGAAGAATCCGCCGCGGTCTATTTATGGCAAGATTGTGGCTGAGGCGGACAGAGTTATTGATCCTGAAGTGATTATAGAGAGAACAATTCAGTTTGGATTGGAACATTATAAGGAGTACTCCTTTGAGGAACAGGTACAAAGATGTGTTTCTCATTTGAAGGAGAAATATGGGGATGGAGGCTATTTGAAGTTGCAGTTTGACAATTCTCCCAATGCTCAGCGCTTGGAGGAGTTGAGGGTCATAATCAGGGATGAGCAGAGACTGCAGGATATTGTCAGGAGCAAGTTTTTGGCTATCTGACGGGGAGTGTTGCTTTATAGTTCTTCAAGAAGCATTTTTCGGTAGGATTTGCTTTTTTCTACCAGGGAGAGGGGATAGGCTCTCGAGGAGGAGGGCATTCTCCATAGACGGAGAGTTCGGGGCGGTTGGGAATTCAGGCTATTTCTCTCTTCCTGGAACAGGTTGGTTTGCTGCACTGTAAATTCGCAGAAGCTTCCGACTGGGGGCTCGGGGCATCCGAAGGTCTGGATTATGACATCTGTGGCTTTTTGCCCTGTGGTTATAATTGCTTTGCAATGAGGTATTTGCTCTAAGAGTGATGGAATGTCTGTAGGGGTGACTACTTCTAAGAATTTGTCTGAGGCGTTCTCTTTGAGCCTGCGCACTTGGGTGGCTGTGTCGTAGAGGGCGATTCCTTTTTCTGTGCAGAATCGTATTATTTTTTCTTTGTCAAATCTCTTTTCTCCTTTGATTTCAAAGTGGTTTTTGTCATAGAAGAAGATGTGTCCCATTATTCTCCACATATCGTTTATCCAGTTGGGGTAGAACCACTCCATTGACCATCTTGCCTTGGGCGGAGGGAAACTGCCGAGCATAAGGATTTTGGCATTTCGGGGGAGAAATGGTTCGAGGGGATGGGATTCTATGGGGAGATTTTGAGCTGGAGTTGTATTTTTCATTTTGCAAAGGTAATTCAAATTTGGACTATTTATTTTGAAAAATGTTATCTTTGTATTTCGGACTTTTAAATAATTGAACATATGGAAAAAGGTTACAAAATTTGTTTTCTTGATGCGGCTACAGTCGGAGAGGATATATCTTTTGATGCATTGAAGAGTTTGGGCGAGGTGGTGTTGTATGATTACACTTCTGCGGAGGAGGTTTTTGAAAGGGTTGAGGATTGTGACGTGGTAATTACAAATAAGGTTAAACTATTTGAACAACAGATAGATGCGGCTAAGAATCTGAAGTTGATCTGTGTTGCTGCGACCGGTGTGAATTGTGTGGATACTGCGTATGCTGCTCAAAAGGGTATTCCTGTCAAGAACATTCCTGCATATTCTACCGAGAGTGTTTCGCAAGTGATATTTATGCATATTTTGAATCTTGTGGGACACGGTATTTATTTCAATGAGTAAGTCCATTCTTGTGCATATACCAAGAGCGGAGTTTTCACAGAAGTGCAGACCCCTTTCTTTGAACTGAAAGGTAAGAATATTGGTATTATCGGACTTGGCAATATCGGGAAAAGGGTTGCTGAACTGGCCAAGGCATTCGGAATGAGAGTTTCTTATTATTCCACTTCCGGTACTTCTCACTGCAAGGATTATCCTTCGGTATCTCTGGAAGATTTGTTGGCGCAAAGTGATATTGTTTCAATCAATTGTCCATTAAATCAGACAACGAAGAATTTGCTCAATTATGACAATTTGTCGCTGATGAAGCCTTCTGCTTATTTGATCAATGCTTCCCGCGGAGGAATTGTCAATGAGGCTGATCTGGTAAGAGCGCTGAATGATGGACTGATTGCCGGAGCTGCAGTGGATGCTTTTGAGGTAGAGCCAATTCCTGCTGAACATCCTTATATTTCAGAGTTGAAGGATTCTTCAAAACTTGTTCTTTCTCCTCATATCGGCTGGACAAGCCGCGAGGCAAGAACTATCTTGATGGAAATTCTTGTTCGCAATATCGAGGATTATATCGCTACCGGAAAATAACAGATAGAACTTTCATAAAATAGAAAGAACTCATCTTCTGAAAAGGAGGTGAGTTCTTTTTTATCTGTTGAATATCTTGATCTATAGGATAATATACGCCAAAGAGCCGATGCTGATGACTATCCACAATAGGACTCCTTGGATGAGGGGTTTGATTCCTACGGCACGGAGTACATCGGTCGAGAGGGAGGCTCCGATAAAGAACATTGTGAGTGTGAGACAACGGCGTGCAATGCCTGAAATCACTGCTCCGAAAGCGGGGATGCTATCGAGGAGGAATGTGTTCAAAACGATTGCTATGATGAAATAAAGGATGAACCAGGGGATGGTGATTTTATGGTCTTTGCTCTTGAATATCAGAGCTGTGACGAGGGCGAGGGGAATTATCCACAGTGCTCTGGTCAATTTGATGGTGGTGGCCACTTTGAGGGCTTCTTCTCCGTATGCAGCTCCTGCTCCTACAACAGAACTGGTGTCGTGAATGGCAATTGCAGCCCAGGTGCCGAATTCCTGTTGTGTCATTTCCAGCCAGTGTCCGATGGAGGGGAATATGAATAGTGCAATTGCATTTAGTACGAAAACCACAGCGAGTGCGACAGACATATTTTCAGGCTTGGATTTGATTACAGGGCCGATGGCGGCAATGGCACTTCCACCGCATATGGCTGTTCCGGAACTGATAAGATATGCAGTTTCCTTGTCCACTCTAAGGAGTTTTCTGCCAATGAACATTCCTATAAGGATTGTGCCGATAACAGAGATAATGGTGAAAAGCATCCCTTCACGACCTGAAGCAAGGGATTCGTAGAGGTTCATTCCAAAGCCCAGTCCGACAATGGAATATTGCAGCAACATCTTGGATATCTTTTTGTTGAAGGCCGGGTAGCTTTGTCCCAACAATAATGCGTAGGCTAAACCGATGAATAGCATCACCGGAGGGGTACACCACTTCGACAGAAATTCCAATCCCGGGATATATGATCCGAAAAGGGATAGTGCCGCTATAGCAATGATGCCGATGTATATTTCTTTGGAGAATCTTTTCATAATACCGGGGTGGTTTGTTGGTTATGTATGTTATCTGTAAAGGGGTTGCAAAGGTATATATTTTACTCCGATTTTTATAAGTTGAATTATCTTTGTAGGATTAATTATATGATCAATGGTTTCAGTAGACGGATTAACGGTAGAGTTTAGCGGTACGACGCTTTTTAAGGATATTTCATTTGTAATAAATGACAAGGACAGGATTGCCTTGATGGGCAAGAATGGTGCGGGAAAATCAACTTTGTTGAAGATTCTGGCAGGAGTGAGGACACCGAACAGGGGGAAGGTGACTGTTACAGATGGGGGTAAAATCGGTTATTTGCCACAGCATCTTATGGTTGAGAATGGTCGTACGGTATTTGAGGAGGCGTGCCTGGCATTTGAACACCTTTTTGAAATTGAAAGAGAGATTGCCAGAATAAATGATGAACTTACCGTCAGAACAGACTACGAGAGTGAGGATTATATGGAACTTATCGAGAAGGTTACTGCCCTTTCGGAGAAGTTTTACAGAATTGACCTGACCAATTATCACGAAGATGTGGAGAGGACCCTTATGGGACTTGGCTTTGTAAGAGATGATTTGCAGCGTCAGACATCAGAGTTTTCCGGTGGCTGGAGAATGAGAATCGAACTTGCAAAGATTCTTTTGCAGAAACCAACTTTGCTGCTGCTGGATGAGCCTACCAATCACCTTGATATTGAGTCAATTGAGTGGTTGGAGGAATTTATTATCAATAGTGCGAACTCGGTTATGGTCATTTCCCACGACAGGGCTTTTGTGGACCATATTACTACCCGAACCATTGAGATTACAATGGGTAAAATTTACGATTATAAGGTAAATTACTCAAAATATCTTGAACTTAGGGCAGAAAGAAGACAACAGCAGCAGGCTGCATACGACAATCAGCAAAAGATGATTGCTGAGACCAAAGAGTTTATTGAAAGATTCAAAGGGACTTATTCCAAGACTAATCAGGTCCAGTCAAGAGTACGAATGTTGGAGAAACTTGAAATTCTGGAGGTTGATCCCGAGGATAGAAGTGCATTGAATCTTAGATTTCCACCGGCTCCACGCTCTGGTTCTTATCCTGTTGTAACACAGGGTCTTTCTAAGTCGTATGGAGATCATAATGTTTTCAATAATGCTTCGATTACTATAGAAAGAGGGGATAAAGTCGCTTTTGTAGGTAAGAATGGAGAAGGTAAGTCGACAATGGTTAAAGCGATTATGGGGCAGATAGATTTTGAGGGGCAGCTGACTCTTGGACATAATCTTAAAATAGGATATTTTGCACAAAATGAGGCATCGTTGCTGGATGAGGAAAAGACAGTTTTCAAGACTGTTGACGATGTGGCGATAGGGGATATCCGTACCAAATTGAGAGATATTCTGGGTGCCTTTATGTTTGGTCGCGACGACTCTGACAAGTTGGTGAAAGTCCTTTCTGGGGGAGAAAGAACCCGATTGGCGATGATAAAACTTTTGCTGGAGCCTGTAAATATGTTGATTCTCGACGAGCCGACCAACCACCTGGACCTCAAGACAAAAGATATTTTGAAAGAGGCTTTGGCCGATTTTGACGGAACGCTGATTGTGGTTTCCCACGACCGTGATTTCCTCGACGGATTAGTTGGTAAGGTTTATGAATTTTCTAACAAACGTGTGATTGAACATCTTGGTGGTGTCTATGACTTTTTGGAAAAGAAAAAGATGGATAATCTCAGGGAAATAGAGAGAAAAAATTTCTAATGTTGTTAGGTTAATAATATTGAAAAGAGAAGAATACAAAAAGACTTTTCCTTTGCGTAATATTCTTTATTATGCAGTTGGTAGAGGCTCAAGCCCAATCGAATAGAGAAAGGTGCAAAATCCCAATGGATACATTGACGATTATTGTATTTTATCAATGACAAAGGAGGAGCGTCTGCGTGTAGAAAAAGTCATTATCAATATCCCTGACAGAACAAGTTTGAATTTTATGTTCGACAGATTTACAAATTTGAAAGAGGTCTGGTTCGGTCCCGGAAAGTTTTACCAGAATTTTGGACAGAAAGTCTCTCTATTATTGGATTGCCGGTAATATATCGCTGAAATCGTAACGCAAATTAGAGTCTGTTTTGGAGATATTTCCAGGATCTTCTTATTTCCCTCTGCAGCAGCTCCAGGAACATTGCTCCGTGGCCGCCGTCCATTTGGACGTGATGGAACTGGAAGGAGATGGGGTGGGTGGTCTTGATCCATCCTTTGCGGTATCTGCCCCACATTACCATCGGATTGCAGAACTTGTCGGTGTACTGGTTCACGATGCTGTCAATCTCAGTCTGCACCATTGCTGAGGTTCCCACTATCATATAATCCTCGAGAAATGAACTTTTGCATTCTGTTGCGACCTGTGTTGTGAGATGGTGGTATGTCTCAACAAACTTTGCAATATCCTCGGTAAAGGGGATGTCGCAGGAGTTGATTCCCCCTTTGCTGTTGTTGACAATAACATTTATTGCAATGGCATCGAAGCGGTATAGTTTATCTTTTTCGGGAAGAAAATAGAACTCCTTTAGCTGGGTTGCTGCCTTTCCAATGCACCAGCAAAGAAGAGCATTGAATTTCACACCTGACTTCTTACTTGCTTTAAGGAGGTTGCTTACATCATACGTTTTGGTGAGGGTAACCATCGGCATAGGTGAACTCATCCACATTTCAAATGCCTCAGCTCTGGCTGTATCTTGAGGGTTTACTTCGGTTTTCATATTGCAAAGTTTAAAAAGTAGTCCACGAAAGAGGGACCACCTGATTTATATGCTCCATATATTGGAAGAACCTATTTCTTTTTTATCTGTTTCGGCCAATTCCCTGGAAGAGTATTGTTCCATAAGTTTGTAGAATTGGTCATCGTGCTGGTATCTAAGATTATGGATAAGCTCGTGAACAATTACAGCATCCACAAAATCAGAAGTGGATTTGAGCAGGTGATACGAAAGTTGAAGATGCTGGTTGTTGGAGTCAAATTTACCCCAAAGATGCCTGCTCCCTATAATCTCCAATGTTTTATAAGGGAGCCCGATTTTTTCGGAAATATATTTGGCACGTGAAGAAAAATAGCGCTGAGCCTCCTTTTTCATTAATTTCATAGCATACTCAATAATAGCTTCACGAGTTTGCACCAAATTGAAATCAGTCTCTTTGGGAACAATAATACAATATAGTGAACCATCATTGTGATAGGATAATTTACTTACATCACCCCTTTTTACAGATAACTGAAATAGTGGATATTCACGCCTGAAATTATCATCAATCCGCCCCAAATCATCATTCTTCCTGAAATGGTCCAAATCGGATAACTTGCTGAATATCATTTTGAAAGCACTCTCCTCATATTTGGATTGTGACTTGTGTACTACGATTTCATTCTGATTGAATGAGACATAAGGACACTCCCGGCAGCCAAGCGAATAGATAACTCTCACATTTCCCAGTTCTTCATCAAAAAATATATCTTCAATATCACTCTTACAGGAGTTTTTCAGAAGTTCATCATCCACCAGCTTATACTCTCTCACCCATTTTTCAGGAGGTATCTCAGAGTACTCATTATAAAGTAATCTGGCAATAGCAAAATTTTGCTTCACCCCTCCAACTCCGTGAGCATAGCAATATCCCATACATAAATAAGCGACATGCTTATAAACGGAAGCCCTTCTCAAATGAAACATTGCCTTCTCAAACTCTCTGGCATTATAGAATCCAAGCCCGGCATTCCAATGCTCTTCTGCCCAAGTTCTTGAAATCAATCCATCCTCAAAACCATAAAAAAATTTCCCCATATCGCATCTGTATTAAAAAATAGACTGAAAAAGAGTCTCTTTCCATACTAGTTGTATCTGCCAAAAAGCAGATACAGACCTGAAATCAGGTATCAAAAAATAAGGGAATGGTTTTCCACCATTCCCTTAATATATTAAGTATCAGTAAATTACTTACTCAAAGCAGTTGCCACATCCACAGCGACAGCTACGGTGGCACCAACCATTGGGTTGTTACCGATTCCGAGGAATCCCATCATCTCAACGTGTGCTGGAACTGATGAAGAACCTGCGAACTGAGCGTCTGAGTGCATACGGCCCATTGTGTCAGTCATACCGTATGAAGCAGGACCTGCAGCCATATTGTCAGGGTGAAGGGTACGACCTGTACCACCACCTGAAGCTACTGAGAAATACTTTTTGCCAAGTTCGTTACATTCTTTTTTGTATGTACCTGCAACTGGGTGTTGGAAGCGGGTAGGGTTGGTTGAGTTACCTGTGATAGATACGTCAACACCTTCTTTGTGCATAATTGCAACACCTTCGCGAACGTCGTTAGCACCATAGCATCTTACTTTTGCACGGGGACCGTCGCTGTAAGCCACTTCGCGAACGATGTTCAATTCACCTGTAGCGTAGTCAAAGTCGGTTTGAACATATGTGAAACCGTTGATACGAGAGATGATAAGGGCAGCGTCTTTTCCAAGACCGTTAAGGATACAACGCAAAGGCTCTTTACGAACTTTGTCAGCTTTTGCTGCGATTTTGATAGCACCTTCAGCTGCTGCAAATGATTCGTGACCTGCAAGGAAAGCGAAACATTTGGTTTCTTCTCTAAGAAGACGTGCAGCCAAGTTACCGTGGCCAAGACCTACTTTACGGTCATCAGCAACAGAACCGGGGATACAGAAAGCTTGAAGACCAACACCGATAGCTTCAGCAGCATCAGCGGCGTTAGTACAACCTCTTTTGATAGCGATTGCAGCACCTACAACGTAAGCCCATTTTGCATTTTCGAAACAGATAGGTTGGGTCTCTTCACAAGTTTTATAAGGGTCAAGACCTGCAGCTTCGCAGATTTGGTTAGCCTCCTCAATGCTTTGGATTCCTTCAGCATTAAGAACTGTAAGAATTTGATTGATTCTTCTATCTTGGCTTCCAAATTTTACTTCTCTAATCATAATCTTTCCTCCTTATTCGTTACGTGGGTCAATATATTTAACTGCACCCTGCTCAGCAGAGAAGCGACCGTATGTTCCAGTTACTTTCTTCAGTGCTTCGTTGGCATCGGTTCCTTTTTTGATCTCTTCCATAAATTTGCCAAGGTGAACAAATTCATATCCGATGAT
>JAZRBT010000246.1:0-9332 GCA_045635245.1 Candidatus Coprenecus sp. | reverse complement strand
ACAGCAATATTTTTAATATGGATTCTACAAATACAGTACCTGTTATTCAATTCGAAAATGTCAATATCTCCAATAGTGGCAATTTGGTCATTTCGGACCTCAACCTGAGCATTGACAAAGGAGAGTTCATCTACATAATCGGAAAGGTAGGAAGTGGAAAAACATCGATTATCCGCTCTATGATCGGAGAGATTCCTATCGAACAAGGTAGTGCAAGAGTAGGAAAATTCAATCTCCACAAACTCAAAAAAAGGGAGATTCCATATTTGAGAAGAAATATCGGAGTCATTTTTCAGGATTTGCAACTTCTAACCGACAGAACAGTCTATGAAAACCTCCATTTTGTCCTTAAAGCTACCGGTTGGAAAGACAAAAAGCTAATTGATGAGACCATTGCACAGGTTCTCGAGGATGTAGGAATGAGCCACAAAGCCAACAACAAACCTCACCAACTCTCCGGAGGTGAGCAACAACGTGTGGCAATTGCTAGAGCCCTGCTGAACAAACCCGAAATTATTTTGGCCGATGAGCCTACTGCAAATCTGGACAACGATACCACCAGGGAAATTATGGAACTGTTTATGAAAATCCATAACGAACAAGGACCTACCATCATAATGGTAACCCACAACAAGACTCTCCTCAAAGATTATCCCGGCAAGACATATCTTTGCGAAAAGATGTCCTGCACCTATATGAAATCGTTCTCAGAGATAGAAATCGATTTTTCTGACTTCATTTAGAACAAGCAAAAGAAAGATGAGCAAGAAGATTACCCTTAAAAACAGATACGAGTCCATCATCGGATGGTTCGAAGAGAATATGCCTGTAGCAGAGACTGAACTCAACTACGAAAATGGATATCAACTGATTGTTGCTGTAATCCTCTCTGCCCAATGTACCGACAAAAGGGTAAACATCGTCACCCCTGCCCTGTTTTTGAAATTTCCAGATTTCCAATCCCTCGCAGCGGCAGAATTCGATGATGTATTCCCCCTTGTAAAATCAATCTCCTACCCCAACAGCAAGACCCGCAACCTCATCAATATGGCAAAAAAGGTCATAGATGATTTTCAGGGAGAAATACCTTCTGAAATAGACCAACTCACAACAATTCCGGGAGTAGGAAGAAAGACTGCAAATGTCGTGGCATCAATCCTTTACGACAAACCTGTCATCGCTGTAGATACCCACGTTTTAAGGATTTCGAACAGACTCGGACTATCCTCGGGTACAACACCTGAAAAGGTAGAGAAAGATCTCACCAGACATATCCCCGAAGATAAAAGGGCTATCGCCCACCATTGGCTGATACTTCACGGAAGATATGTTTGCGTTGCCCGTAAACCCAAGTGTCAGTCTTGCGGATTGCAGCAATGGTGCGCATCATTTCCTCTGGGATGATATTTGATTATTCCATCCTGCCATTTTGCTGCATTTATATGAGTATAAATCTCGGTAGTAAGGATACTTTCGTGTCCTAACATCTGCTGCACAGTACGAAGATCTGCCCCATTTTCGACCAAATGGGTAGCAAAAGTATGCCTGAAAGTATGAGGAGAAATCTCTTTTGTAATACCGGTGAGTTCTGCCTGGGTTTTCACTATCAGAAAAACCATCACTCGGGAGAGCTTGTCCCCTCTGCGATTTAGAAAAAGAATATCTTCATTACCCCGTTTACAATATCTTGGCGCTGAAAGATAGAGTTCAATGGCTCTTTTGGCATAATCTCCCAATGGAACGAGGCGCTGTTTGTCCCCTTTACCTATAACTCTGATAAATCCCTCATCCATAAAAAGATCGGAAATTCTCATTTCAACGAGCTCACTCACCCTCAAACCGCACGAATATAGTAGTTCCAGAATCGCCTTGTTGCGATGTCCTTCGGGTTTTGACAAATCTACAGAATCTATTATCCTCGCAACCTCCTCCACAGAGAGTACCTGCGGGATATATCTGCCTATCTTTGGAGAAGAGAGTTTCTCGCAAGGATTTTCGGAGATTTTTTGTTCCAGAGTCTGAAAGTTGAAGAAACTGCGAAGAGAACTGATTATACGGGATTGGCTCCTTTTGGAGATTTTATTCTCGACCAATGATTGAATAAAACCCTGCAATTGTTGCAAGGTAACAGACGACACAGGAATTTCCCTACCGACATATTCGGCAAGTTTTTCTATATCAGAACAATATGATTCAATGGTATTTCGAGACAGAGCCCTCTCGATTCGCAAGTAAGTCTTATACTCGGCAATGGCAATATCCCAATTATTATCAGACATTTGGTAGCCCCAACAGGACTCGAACCTGTATTTAAAGTTTAGGAAACTTTCGTTCTATCCCTTGAACTATAGGGCCGTATTTTATTGTGCAAAGATATTAAAATTATCAATCAATCCGTTCCTCAAAACCTCTTCAGCTTTGAAAATCATATTGGCAATAGCCTTTGGTGTAGACCTGCCGTGACCGATAATCACTGTAGATGAGACACCTAAAACGGGTGTTCCACCATAAAGTTCATAATTAAATTGTTCGAGGTATGAATCCTTTATGGCTCTTTGCTCGACCATAGAGTATATCGCCTCTGCTTGTTTCAGGAAGATATTCCCTGTAAATCCATCTGTAACCACGACATCTGCCGCATCTGAAATGGTAAACAGTTTGTCAGGTTCGATATTGCCTACAAAGTTTACATATTCATTGTCGCGAAGAAGAGAATAGGACTCTTTCAACACAAGTGTTCCTTTTTCCTTTTCCTCTCCGATATTCAGCAGTGCCACTTTTGGATTATCTACCTTCATAATTGTCTGGGCATAAATAGTTCCCAAGACAGCGAACTGAAGGAGATTTTCGGGACGACACTCAGAATTGAATCCCACATCCAATAGAAGAACCTTCTTTCCGCTGGGAAGAGGTAATTCTACAGAAATGCAAGGTCTGGTGATTCTACCTACAAGTTTTAATGATGTAGAACTTCCGGCCATCATTGCCCCTGTGTTTCCTGCGCTGGCAAAAGCATCGATTTCTCCTGCAGCCAACATTTGAAATCCCCTGGCGATACTTGAATCCTTTTTCCTGATGAAAGAGGAGACAGGATGGTCAGAGAATTCTATCACTTGACTACAATTGACAACAACAAAGTTACCGGGATCAACATTTTTATCATTGAGAATCCCGGTAATAGCTGTCTCGTCCCCGAAAAGATATATCTTTATATCCTTATGGCGGGATGCTTCTATCGCACCTAACACAGCATTAAGAGGAGCATAATCTCCTCCCATGGCATCAAGGCCGATTCTAAGCATTGTAGATTATTATTCTACGTTTTTCTGAACTAGAAGGCGTCCACGATAGTATCCGCACTCTGGGCATACTCTGTGATACAATACTGCTGCGCCACAGTTTGAGCAAGTTGCTAGAGTAGGTGCAGTAGCCTTATAGTGAGTTCTACGTTTGTCTCTACGTTGTTTTGAAAGTTTGTGTTTGGGATGTGCCATTTTATTCTAAATTTACTTTTACTATTTCAATATATCTTTCATTTTTTCCATCATCTCAGGATCACATTCTCCCTCGGGATGGACTTTTTTCAAAGGTAAATGGAGATAGACATAATCATATATTAACTGACTAATGTCTAACTCTCCCTGGTTACGGTCTACGACTATTACATCTTCCCCTACTTGTTCGTCATCTTCTTCAACATACGAAGAGAATAGTACTGAAAACGGGCTCTCGATAGTCACAGGCAATACCAAATCAGCCAAGCATCTATCACATCTTACCGTAACATCCCCGTCAATCTGGAGAACCAATCCCATCCTTCCGTCACCTTTATTGACAATTGCAACCACATCCAAATCCGCATCCGCGATGGTATCATTCTCGTATGCTTCGAAGAAACTTCCATCGAGTTTGAACTCGAAATTGTGTTCTCCCTTGGACAAACCTTTTATCTCAATCCTGCAAGTCATCTCTCCAAATTATTTTGGGGCGGCAAAGTTATAAAAATTTTTAAGATTAAATCAACCTTTTCTCCGTTTTCTTTCAGTATCATTCAAAATTATTTTGCGAATTCGCATAGAATTGGGGGTAACTTCCACCAATTCGTCCTCTTGAATGTATTCCAAAGCCTCTTCCAACGAGAATCTGATAGGAGGAGGAAGCATCACTTTCTCATCTGAACCGGCAGCTCTGACGTTGGTCAATTTCTTTGTTTTGCAGATATTGATTGCCAAATCGTTTGCACGGGTGTGCTCTCCTACAACCTGCCCCTCGTAAATATCTTCTCCTGGAGCGATGAAAAATCTGCCTCTGTCCTGTAACTTATCCATTGCATAAGCTACTGAAACTCCTGTCTCCAAAGAGATCAACGAACCGTTATTTCTTTTCTCAATTTCTCCTTTGAAAGGCTCGTAACCTTTGAACCTGTGAGCTACGACAGCCTCTCCCTGGCTCGCGGTCATAAGATTACTTCTAAGACCTATCAAACCTCTTGATGGGATATCGAATTCAAGGTGAGCTCTGTCTCCACGGGTTTCCATATGCATAAGAGCCGCTTTTCTTCTGGTGGAAATCTCAATAGCCTTTCCGACCATCTCTTCAGGAAGGTCGATAGTCAGACATTCCACGGGTTCGCATCTTACGCCATTTATATTCTTGTCCAACACTTTAGGCTGTCCTACCTGCAATTCAAAACCCTCGCGGCGCATTGTCTCAATCAAAATAGACAAGTGAAGTACACCACGACCATATACGATAAATGAATCTGCAGTCAAACCATCTTTCACCCTAAGTGCAAGGTTTTTCTCAAGTTCTTTTTCCAAACGCTCCTTCAAGTGGCGGGAAGTCACAAATTTTCCCTCTTTGCCAAAGAAAGGTGAGTCGTTGATGGTGAACAACATACTCATTGTAGGCTCATCAACGGTAATTGGAGGAAGAGCTTCGGGGAATTCTGCATCGGCAATAGTATCTCCGATTTCAAAATCCTCAACTCCGACCACTGCACAAATATCTCCACAACCTACACTCTCGGCACTTCTTTTCTCCAATCCTTCGAAAACCATCAAATCTTTGATCTTTTGCTTTTGAAGAGTTCCATCCTTTTTGCAAAGGGTAATGGGCATTCCGGCTTTAAGTTCACCTCTGTTTACCCTTCCGATAGCAATTCGGCCGACATAAGGAGAATACTCCAATGATGAAATCAACATCTGGGGAGTTCCATCTCTGTACTCGGGTGCAGGAATCTCTTCGATAATGGTATCGAGCAGTTGGGTTATATCTGTAGTGGGAGTTTTCCAGGATCTGGACATCCATCCGTGCTTAGCACTTCCATAGATTGTTTTAAAGTCCAATTGGTCTTCGGTAGCATTCAACGAGAACATTAGGTCAAAAACCTGCTCATTCACCTCGTCTGGGCGGCAATTTGGCTTATCTACCTTATTAATTACAACAATGGGCTTTTTACCCATCTCGATAGCCTTCTGCAAGACAAATCTTGTCTGGGGCATAGTTCCCTCAAAAGCATCGACCAACAGCAACACCCCATCAGTCATATTGAGCACACGCTCAACCTCTCCACCGAAGTCGGAGTGGCCCGGAGTATCTATAATATTGATTTTTACTCCTTTATATGGAACAGAAACATTCTTGGACAAAATTGTGATACCTCTTTCTCTTTCAAGGTCATTATTGTCCAAAATCAAATCTTTTCCTTGTTTTTCGTTACCTCTAACGATCTTCGCCTGATATATCATTCTGTCGACCAAAGTGGTTTTTCCGTGGTCAACGTGGGCGATTATTGCTATATTTCTAATGTTCTGCATAATTAAAGCGCAAAAATAATCTAATTTTGATTACATTTGCAGTTAAACTTGAAAAAATATGACTGAGAAAATTGTCATCCTTGATTTTGGCTCACAACTCACACAGTTGATAGGGCGCAGACTTAGAGAAATTAATGTCTATTGCGAGATTTACCCTTATAATAAGATCCCCGCATTAGACGAAAGTGTAAAAGGTGTTATTCTATCCGGAAGTCCTTTTTCGGTAAGAGATCCCAAGGCACCCAACCCAGACCTTTCTGCCATTAAAGGCAAACTTCCAATGCTATGTGTATGCTACGGAGCTCAATATGTTGCCCACACTTATGGCGGTTCGGTAAATCCCTCTTTAGCAAGAGAATATGGTAGAGCAATGCTTACCATCAAAGCAGAATCTCCATTATTTGACCAGATTCCTCAAACTTCACAAGTATGGATGTCTCACGGAGACACCATTGCAAAACTTCCCGATAATGGAAAAGTTATTGCCTCGACTGAAGATGTGGAAAATGCGGCATACCAGATAGAGGGAGAGCAAACCTACTGCGTTCAGTTCCACCCCGAAGTGTTCCACTCACTATACGGACATCAGATGTTGTCAAATTTTGCTCTTAAAATTTGCGGATGCGCAGGAGACTGGACAGCCGATTCATTCATAGATAGTTGCGTTGCGGATTTGAAAGCTAAAATCGGTGATGACCACGTGATTTTGGGACTTTCGGGAGGAGTTGACTCTACAGTTGCTGCAGTATTGCTTAACAAAGCCATCGGCTCACAACTTACCTGTATTTTCGTAGATAACGGATTGCTCAGAAAAGATGAATTCACTTCTGTGCTCGCTTCTTATAAAGATATGGGATTGAATGTCATCGGAGTAGATGCTTCAAAAGAGTTTATGGCAGTCCTTAATGGAGTTTCAGATCCCGAACAAAAACGTAAAGCTATCGGAAGAACATTCGTTGAGATATTTGACAAAGAAGCCAAGAAAATCAAAAATGCATCTTGGTTGGGTCAAGGAACCATCTATCCTGACGTGATCGAGTCGGTTTCTGTAAATGGTCCATCCTCTACAATCAAATCTCACCACAACGTAGGTGGTCTTCCCGAAGAGATGAATCTCAAAATCGTGGAACCTCTCCGTTCATTGTTCAAAGATGAGGTGAGAAGAGTCGGAAGAGCATTAGGCATCAAAAATTCACTTATTTCAAGACATCCTTTTCCAGGTCCCGGACTAGGTATCAGAGTTTTAGGCGAAGTTACCGAAGAGAAATTGGCCATTTTGCGTGAAGCTGATGCTATTTATGTTGAAGCACTCCGCAACACCCCAGCCCCTGAAGGATGGCAACCCGCATCGGGTGCAGCCGCTACAGGCGGTACAGAGACCGGTGAAGGTTATTTGACTCTATACGATACAATCTGGCAAGCTGGAGCTATCCTTCCTAATGTCAAGAGTGTGGGTGTAATGGGAGACGAAAGAACATACGAATATACCGTAGCTCTTCGTGCAGTGGTATCTACAGACGGTATGACAGCCGACTGGGTACATCTTCCATACGAATTCCTTGCAAAAGTTTCCAACGACATCATAAACAAGGTTAAAGGTGTAAACAGAGTATGTTATGACATCTCTTCAAAACCACCTGCAACTATTGAGTGGGAATAATTCTTTACACAAAAGGTAAATGATAATACGCAAAAAGGTGAGTTCCGCAGAGGAATTCACCTTTTTATTTTATCTCTACTTTATACTACTGTCTGCTATGACTTAGGAAATAGCTCTGAGGATAGAATCAATTTTTTGATATATGTTGATATCGATTTTATAACTGACGTCGGCTTTGAATCGGAGTTGTTGGGCTCTTGCAAAATCGGCACGGGCCTGATTCATCAGATCAAAGGTCCTCGCCACATAGTTTCCTATCCTGTCTTTCTCCAATGGAAAGCCTGCTTTCTTTCGCAGTTTTCTGAGGGCAATGTACCTCGCGATAAAACCTTTTGAAGTCCATATTTCGTATGTCTGCTTTGCAAGTTCGTGCAATGCCACTACCTCATCAGCCTTTGTCTGAACCGCAGAAAGTTCATTTTCTGCCAGTTGCAGCCTTCTTTGCAATTCTCCCCTTATCGCAGTAATATCCAAGCATTTGGAGACATCTTTGGGAAATGACGAGTACTCCATTATAAAGTTTTCAATGGTTCCGTCCTGCAGGAACTCTGTCCCAATAATGGAAGGATCATCCTTTATACTCAACAACAAATCATAAGCATCGTAGGCTCTAACCACTGCATCCAAAGCGAAAGAGGGCTCAAGTTCCTGAGATTTGGCAATCCTGCTCAAATCTTCGGCACATCTATTGATATAATCAGACAATATTGATTCCATAGTATTTTCTCATTACGAACAAATATAGATTTAAATATCCAATATATGCGTATATTTGTCTTAAAAGAGCAAAATACTACTGCGTCAATTGTATAATATTAAAGGAAGCTTTTAGATTTCATTGGCTTGTTTGTATTTTTGTTTGTTACAGTGAGATAAATAGTGACAAAGATTAAATATGAGAAATTTTTTAAGAAATAAGACAACCATAACAAAGGTAAGCGCCGCATTGAGCATCTTCACTCTTGTTGCTTACCATTTCCCCTTTTTCGAGCACGTTGTAAATCACGTAGAAAAAGGTTTCAATGGCGTTTTCATTACAATCGGGTTGGGTGTTCTGCTACTTGCCTTAAATTATTTCTTCTACTATCTGGTATTGTTTTTAGGAAGAATTGTGGGAAAAGCCATTCTCGCCTTCACATTTATAGCAAATGCCGGAACGCTCTATTTTATAAACACATACGAGGTACTTGTCACTGATAAGATGATGGGCAATGTCTTCAACACCCAATACTCGGAAGCCTCAGGATTCTTCTCCTGGGTTGCTCTGCTGTATATCCTGTTTTTGGGTATAATACCTTGTATATATCTGTTTGTCAGAAAATTTGAATATGGCTCGGCAAGAAAATTCTTTATAAATATCGGAGCCTCTTTGGCCATTGCCCTCGGAGTCGCTTTTGCCAATATGAAAAACTGGCCCTGGATAGACAGAAATTCCACAGAAATCGGCAGTCTGCTGATGCCTTGGTCATATACTGTGAACTCTTTCAGATATTATAATTCAGTCCAGAAGAGCAACAGAAAAGAGATTCCCCTGCCAGATGCCACTATTGCAAACCAGAGTAAGGATGTATGTATCCTGATTATCGGTGAATCTGCCCGCAGAGAGAATTTTTCATTGTACGGATACACCAAAAAGACAAATCCCCTTTTGGAAAAGGACAGTGTTACTGCTCTGAAAGCGAATGCAGCAGCCACCTACACCACTGCAGGGGTAAAAGCCATTTTGGATTATCAGCCTACCGGCAAATTATATGAAATTCTTCCTAACTATCTATATCGAAATGGAGTGGATGTTCACTGGAGAAGCAATAATTGGGGAGAGCCACCCATTCATATAGAGAAATATATTACTG
>JAZRBT010000245.1:0-13659 GCA_045635245.1 Candidatus Coprenecus sp. | reverse complement strand
TGAATAAGAAGAGTGGTTTCCTTGGTGTTTCAGGTGTTTCTTCAGACTGCCGTGACGTTCAGACTGCTGCTGAAAACGGAAACTATCGCGCTGAATTGGCATTGGGTATGTTCTGCCACAGCGTAAGAAAATATATTGGTGCTTACAGTGCTGTTATGGGTGGTATCGATGCTATCGTATTCACCGGCGGTATTGGCGAAAACGATGCACCTTTGCGTAAAGAAATCAGTTCTACACTTGGATATCTTGGAGTGGAATTTGATGACTCTAAAAATGATGGAGTACGTGGTGAGGACAGAATTTTGACCAAAGATGGTTCAAAAGTTAAAGTGGTTACCCTTACTACAAATGAAGAACTTGTGATTGCACAAGACACAATGAATCTTGTAAACAACAAATAATAGACAATTATGATTACTAATTTCGAT
Organism: Candidatus Coprenecus sp.; assembly: GCA_045635245.1. Classification (GTDB taxonomy): domain Bacteria; phylum Bacteroidota; class Bacteroidia; order Bacteroidales; family UBA932; genus Coprenecus. The sequence continues at coordinate 13,231 of JAZRBT010000245.1, read as the reverse complement.
CAAATTTTTGAACTTCTTCGTTCAAAATCAAGAAAACGTTTGGTTGCAGCTTGGGCTGTTGATGATCACACCATTACAGCTGCTTACAAAGCTGTAGAATTGGGTATTGTTGATGCTACTTTGGTAGGTGATACTGAAAAGATTATGGAAGTTTGTAAACTTGAAAATCTTGATCCTGCCAAATTTACCATCGTTCATAATGATAACGAATTGAAATCTATTGCACAAGCAGTAGAGATGGTTAGAAATGGTGAAGGTGACATCCTTATGAAAGGTTTGTGTTCTACCGACAAATATATGAGAGGTATCCTAAACAAAGAAAAAGGACTTCTTCCTCCTAAAGCTGTTTTGAGCCACGTATGTGTTCTTCAAAACCCTAACTATCACAAACTTGTAGTTCTTGGTGATATGGCAGTTATTCCATTGCCTGATTTGAAACAAAAAATCGCTATCGCCAAATATCTTGTAAATACAGCTAAAGCTCTTGATATCGCCAAACCTAAATTGGCTATCATCGCAGCTACCGAGCAAATGCTTGAAGGTATGCCGGCTTGTGTTGATGCAGCTATCATCTCTAAGAAAGTTGACAGAGGTGAAATCCCTGGTTGCGTAGCTGATGGTCCTTTGGCTTTGGACGTTGCTATCTCTAAAGAGGCTGTTGAAATCAAGAAACTTGCCAGCCCTGTTGCAGGTGATGCAGACTGCTTGTTGTTCCCTAACATCGAATCTGCAAACGTATTCTACAAAGTTAACTCACAACTTTGCGTAGGCGTTAAACAAGCTGCTATCGTTGCAGGTGCAATGGCTCCTTGCGTTCTTTCAAGCCGTGCTGACAGCATCGATACCAAACTTAACTCAATCGCTCTTGCAGCATTGAGCGCAAAATAATTTATAAACCAAATAATTTAAGAAATAGAATAATGACTTATATACTAGCCATTAATCCAGGTTCCACCTCTACTAAAATTTCTTTGTACAACGGTGCAGAAGAGGTATTTACAAAAACTTTGCGCCACTCTTCAGAAGAAATCGGTGGTTTTGAAAAGGTTATTGACCAATTCAAATTCCGTGAAACTACTATCGTAGCTGCATTGGAAGAGAGCGGAATCAAACTTGAGGACCTTACAGCAGTTGTTGGCCGTGGTGGTCTTCTAAGACCTATCGCTTCAGGTGTTTATGCAGTAAACGAAGAGATGGTTGAAGACCTTAAATCTGCAAAATATGGCGAACACGCAAGTAACCTTGGCGGTATCATTGCTTTGGAAATCTCTAAGAGAGTAGGTTGCCCTGCATATATCGCTGACCCTGTAGTGGTTGACGAAATGTGTGATGTAGCAAGAGTAGGTGGACACCCTATGTTCCCTCGTCTTTCTATCTTCCACGCTTTGAACCACAAAGCTACTGCAAAACTTTATGCAAAAGAGATTGGTCGTGACTATAACGAATTGAACCTTGTGGTTGCTCACCTTGGTGGTGGTTGCTCTATTGCAGCTCATAGCAAAGGTAAAGTTGTGGACGTGAACAACGCTCTAATGGGTGAAGGTCCTTTCAGCCCTGAACGTACAGGTGGTATCAGTGCAATGCAACTTGCAAAAGTTTGTTTCTCAGGTGAATATACACACGAAGAGATTAAGAAAATTATCTCTGGTAAAGGTGGTATCGTAGCTCACTTGGGTACTAACTCTTTCAAAGATGTTGATGATATGGTTGCTGCCGGTGATCCTAAAGCTACCCTTATCTCTGATGCATTTGTTTACAATGTAGCTAAAGCTATCGGTGGTATGGCTGCAGCTCTTTCAGGAAATGTAGATGGTATCGTAGTTACCGGAGGTATCGCTTATGGTAAATTGATTATGCAACAATTGACCGATATGGTTAAATTCATCGCTCCTGTAAGAATCTATCCTGGAGAGGATGAAATGGATGCACTTGTTAAAAATGCCTTGGCTGTTATCGAAGGAAGAGAAGAAGTTAAACAATACTAATTCTTATCTGATATTAATAAAGTGGTCTGCAGGTTTTTCTTGCAGACCATTTTTTATTGATTTAACTTTTCTAAATTTGTAGCTATGAATAGAATTGTACCTACTGAACTGGGAACGGAGAAAATCTCCAAATTGTTGAGGCAATATGCCCTTCCGGCAATTGTCGCTATGACTGCATCTTCCTTATATAATATGGTGGATGCGATTTTTATCGGACAAGGAGTGGGACCTCTTGCGATATCGGGTCTCGCAGTGACATTCCCTTTTATGAATCTGGCAACAGCCTTTGGAACTCTGGTCGGAGTGGGAGCTTCTACATTGCTTTCAATGCTCCTTGGGCAGAAGAACTATGATGTTGCAAAGAAAGTATTGGGCAATGTTATAATCCTTAATTCGGCTATCGGTCTGATTTTTACTGCAATATCGTTGATTTATCTCGATCCGATTCTATACTTTTTCGGGGCGAGTGCCGAGACCATTCCATACGCAAGGGAATATATGGAGATTATCTTGCTTGCGAATATAATTACCCACATTTATTTCGGGCTGAACTCCCTTTTGCGCTCTTCGGGTCACCCAAAGAAGGCTATGGCTGCCACTATCTTCACAGTCTTTTTGAATGCAGTTCTGGACCCTTTTTTCATTTTTGTTCTGGATATGGGAATTCGTGGGGCTGCGATAGCGACTGTGCTTGCCCAAGTTTGTTCTCTGATTTGGATTTTGAAAATCTTCTCGAATAAGAAGGAACTTGTCCATATTGACAGGAGCGTTTTCAAGTTGGACAAAAGAATTGTAAAAGAATCTTTTGCAATAGGTCTGGCTCCATTCCTGATGAATTTTGTCTCTTGCTTTATAGTCATTGCAATCAATAAGAGTCTTAAGGTTTATGGCGGAGACCTTTCTATCGGAGCTTACGGAATTGTCAACAGAATAGTCTTTGTGTTTATTATGATTGTAATGGGACTTACCCAAGGAATGCAACCCATTGTCGGGTATAACTATGGCGCAAAGCAAATAGACAGAGTTTTTGAGACCCTGAAAAAGACAATGTTGTATGCGACTATGGTTATGCTCTTTGGTTTTGTCATCTGTATGTTTTTCCCCGTTACAGTGGTTTCAATTTTTACAACAGATGCTGAACTTGTTCAAAAATCAGCAGAGGGTTTGCGTCTGATTGTCATAATGTTACCATTGGTGGCATCCTCTATTGTGATTGGAAACTTTTTCCAAAGTATCGGAAAACCCAAGCGTTCTATATTCCTGTCGCTTTCAAGACAATTGATATTCCTGTTGCCTTGTCTGTGGATTTTGCCAACATTCTTTGCTACAGACGGAGTGTGGTACAGTTTTATCGTTTCCGATTTTCTTGCCTCCCTTGTGGCATATATAATATTGTATTTATTCATTAAAAAATATAGACAAACCAATGAAATCTGATAATTATGTAATTTGTGTCGGACGTCAGTTGGGCAGTGGCGGTAGAGAGGTTGCCAAGAAGATATCTGAGCGTTTGAATATAGCCTATTACGACAAAGAGATAATTACTGCTGCAGCCAAACAAAGCGGTTTGGATTTATCTTGTTTTGAGAAAGTCGATGAGATGCCATCCTCTTCTTTCCTGAATTGCTTCGGCGGCGGATATGAGTTCCCGTTTTATCCGGTAGGGGCCGGGGCAGATAATTCTTGTATGTCAAGGAATAATCTGTTCCAGATTCAAAGTGATACTATTGAAAATCTGGCGCAGAAAGGTTCTTCGATTTTTGTAGGACGAGCAGCTGATTATATTTTGAGGGAACATCCGAGAATGCTTTCGGTATTCCTTACAGCAAGTCTTGAAGACAGAATTCAGCGTGTTTCGCAATTGGCAGAGGTTGATGCCTCCCAAGCGAAGCAAATGATTGCAGAGTGTGATAAAAAGAGGGCAGATTTTTACAATTATTACACTTTCAGAGAGTGGGGTAATGCGGCGGGATACGATATGTGTCTTAACACCTCGGTTCTAAGTATTGACCAAGTTGTTGAAGACATTATATCTGTAGTTACCGAGAAATTTTTGTAAAAGTTAACCCTTATATACTTGAGCGAAGAAAGGATTTCCTTTGGCTATCTCTTCGAAATGCCACTGGTTTTCCTTTTCGTCGTATTTGGGCAGGCACTCAGGACACCAGTGTCCCCCTTTTAGCATTGTGTTTGGGGCCATCTTGAATTTGTGTCCGAACTGGCATTTGAATTCCAACGGAGTAAACATATCTCCTTTGACCATAGTCTCCGAAAGTAGCTCTCCGCCTCTGAATTCGGCAGCTTTTCTGATATCTTCTATGTCGATTTCCGATATTGGTTTAGTCTCATCGTATCCGTGGTTTAGGATTACAGGGGTCTGAGATAACTCTTCGAGTTTGTAATCTTTCCACGATGGGATTTTTTCCCACTCGGCACGAGATCCAAAGTGAGCTTTGATCCTATCCTGATTGTCGTGTTTGAACCAATACAATGTCCCTAACGGATTGGTGGTAGAGACGTGTTTCATAAACATCTTGATGGGCCATCCGGGGGCAAGTCTTGCGAGTGAAAAGTACCAGGGAAGGGCTTTCTTTAATCGTTTGAAGTAATCTTTGCAGTCGATTCCTTCTCTGAATTTCAGGATTTCCTGCAGTTTGTCTGCGTCAAGGTACCACATTCCGTGGAAGTTCTTGGTAGCAAACCAGTTTGGTTCAAATACCTTTTCCACTCGAGGACAAGAGATGGTCTTCAGTAGCAATGACTCGAACTCATAATTGGTAAGTCTGAACGATTCGCCGCTGCTAAGGTTGTAGAATCCTCTCCAAAAATATTCCGGAACCCAATCTTCGCAGGCATTGGCAAGAACCCTTCCGGAATCTTCTACCGTACTCCATTCCAATACTCCATTAAGTGGTACGTGGTATGTGATAGGATCATTTGCTTTGTTGAGCAGGGCAGGGTATAACATTCCTGTTTGTCTGATTGATACCCATTTCTTTAGTCCCGATTCTGCAAATATCAGTTCGGAAACACATTTTGAAACAGAATAGTAATCATAAATGCTTGTATAGATGGGATCACCTGTTCTGCCCCAATGGTTGGGACTCAATCTGTTACCCATTTGGGCAACAGAACCTACATATACAACTCCGATTTCATCTCGGTTGGGCTGCTCTTTGACAGCCTTCACAATATATTCGGCAGAGGAAATGTTTACCTCCATTGTCTCTTTTGGGTGTGAGTCGGCGTATGGCGATACCATTCCGCCAACGTGAAGTACATAGTCTGCACCTGTAACACCTTTGAGGATATCATTGTAGTTTGTGAGATCTCCCCAAACCACTTCCACACCTTCTTTTCCGAGATAATCTTTCAGTTTCTCCTTGTTCTTTTTGCTGGGTCTTGCAAGGAGGACTATTTCAAAACGGTCTCTTCTTTGGAACAATTCCAGGAATGCACTGAAACCCATATTTCCGGTAGCACCGGTGATGAAAACTCTCTTTTTATTCATCTTCCTTCTCCGGATTTTTTTCTACTTGGATTTCAAAACAAAGAGGGGTATATCCGGGTATGTTGCCGCTTCCAGCACTTCCATATCCGAAGTCAGAGTTGAAGAATGTTCTGCATTTCTCATCAAAGGTCATTCTCCAAAGAGCTTTTGAGAAACCTACTACCAATGAGTTTTGATTTATCGCATCATCTTCATTGTCAAAGTATTTGAATGACAACAAGTCGTAGCTGCATTCAGAATATATTCCGTATTTTTTTGCTGTGTCAGCGATATTTGTATCAAAAACTTTTCCATTAAGATATCTTCCGATGTATCTGAGTTTTACACTTTGCTCATCCAAAAGTGTATCTGTAGGATCGGGATTTGATTTTGTTTTCATAAAATAGAATCCCGCTTCAGTAGTGTCAAGATAAGGATATTTCTGCTTTACATAGTCATTGAGCAGGCTGTCCTGATATGCGATGACATCTTTAATCACTTTTTTTAATGTGAAATTGTACATCTTGGCAGTACCATCGCTGTTTCCAGTCAGGTTCTCAGTCTCTTCGCCCATTAGCCAGGGTGGAATAACTGCTTGTATCTGACCACCTTCTCTCATATACGAGAAAATCTCTTTTATACCATCCTCTTGGTCTAGCATACTCCAGATCTGAGGACCATAGAGTTTCTGGTTTGAAAATTGTCCGAGTTGGCGTGCAACCTCCTCGCTGGTGTAGTCGATGTAATATCCGTCAAGATATGTAATAGTATAGTCTATAAGGACATACGATGAATCTCCTACTTTTGCACCGGTCCCTGGAATTGAATCCAGAATGTAGAGTCCCGATTCAGTGGGCTCGATTCCGGGATAGTTGTTTTCAATGAATGCTTCGATATATCTTCTGTGAGCTTGTTCGGCGCTCTCTTCGATATCCTTTCCGCAAGAATATGTTAACAAAGATATTATTGCTGCAAAAATTAGAAAAGGTGTTAGTCTCATTATTCGTTCTTGATTACTTTTTCAATCCAAACTTCGTATGCCAATGCTGAGAGTTTGGGAATGTTATATACTGTTTCGTTGTAAAATCCGTGTTCGGCAGAAAATAAAATCAAAGAGTGTTCTCCTTCTCTGACTCCATAAAGTCCATTTACGAGTCCCGGAATGTAGCATCCTTCAGTAAACAGAACTTTCTCTACTGCAAAGTCCTGGTCGGTAAGGAGCAGTCCTGCTGAGTTGGCAATTTGTTCCACATTGGTGGCGAACAGACCACTGGGGGAGGTGTTGAACACATATCCTGCATAATAAAAATGAAGAGAGTCTCCAAATGTAAGAGAATCAGCTACATAAGATGAGTCAATAATAACTCTGTTGGAACCGTTTCTCCTTACGATTCCATTTTGAGAATATCTCTGCTGGATATATTTTTCAATATTTTCCTCCTGTTTTGCCAAAGTGAGTTTTATATCCTCTTTGGTGCAGGCCGCGATAGCTGCAAGAGCTATACAAATTGATATTATATACTTTTTCATTTTGCTTGTTGCTCGTTATGCAAGAATTGTTCCAGTGAATTTCTGAAATATTCTGGAACTTCCGCTATTGGTATAAACAATCTTCCTCCCGCCGCTTTCTCGTGTCCCCCTCCGTTGAAGTATTGGTTTGAGAATCTGTTTGCAGAGAACCAGTTTTTTGATCGGAGTGATACTTTTACATAACCTTCGTCGCTTTCTGAAAAGAATCCGGAAACTTCCACATCGTCTATAGATAAAGGTATGTTTACAAAACCTTCGCTGTCTCCGTCGCGGAAATTGTATCTCTTTTTGTCCTCTTTGGTGAGGATGGTGCAGGCTGCATTCAATTCTTTATAAGTAATCATTGACTTTGACATCAGGTGTCCCATAAGCCTGATTCTATCCTCTGAGAATCTTTTTTGTACCATATTGGTAATGTAATTGAAATCAATACCGCTTTCAAGCAGTTTTGAAGCCATTGCGAAGGTATTGGGAGTCAATGAATTATTGAAGTTGTTGGTGTCAGTGATCAGCCCTGTGGCAATCGACAGTCTTGAGTTATAGGGCAACTTTTGGGCATTGCCACCGATAAATGAAGTGCTCATCAGAATATCGAAAAGCAATTCGCAGGTCGAAGAGCTTTCTGGTTTGGAGAAAATCAAATCAAAAACTCCGCTCTCCGGGGCAATGTGGTGATCAATCAGAACCTTTGTTCCTTTGGCTTCTTTGATAATGCTCTCCATCCATTCTGTTCTGGACAATCTGTTGAAGTCTAGACAGATTATGAGTTGTGATTCAGAGATGGTCTTTGATACTCTCTCTTTGTCAAGAGTGTAGTAAAGAATTTCGTCCTCTTTGTTGAGAAAATCGATGGTCTTGGGAATGGGATTGGGCAAAATCGGCTGGCATTGCTTCCCAATGGAGTTCAGAAACCATTTCATCCCCATTGTAGAACCCACTGCATCACCATCCGGATTGAAATGACTGATTAATGTAATTTTCTCATTATCAGTGATTAACTTCTCTAAGACTTCGATTGATTCTTTCATTTTCCAGTTCCTTCTGACTACTTTGTGGATGCAAATTTAAAAATATATTGCAAGTCCTAATTATTATTTTTACTTTTGTGGGCAATTTGTATAGATTTAATAATAATTTAAACAATAATATCTAATGAAGACATTAATGAAGGTATTGACCTATTTGGTTCTCCCTGTCGCTATTTTATTTTTAGTGTACCAAATTTATGAAAGTGTAATGCAACCTGTAAGATTCAACAATGAGGTTGAAAAGAGAGGTGCAATCGCTATCGAACGTCTAAAGAATATCAGAACCTTGCAAGAGGCTTATAAAACCAAAACCGGTAGATATCTTTCTACTACCGATTCATTGATTGATTTCTATAAAAATGACTCAATCGTTATCGTTAAGCAAATCGGTTCTATGGATGACTCATTGGCAGTTGCTCAAAAACGTGTGACTCGTGAGAATATCACTATCGCAGTTAAAGATACTCTATTGAAGGAAAGAGCAGCATTTATCGATTCACTTTCATTTATTCCTTACTCAGGTGGTGAAAGAATCATTATGGAATCAGTTATCAGAAAAGTATCTGGTGTTGATATTCCTCTATTTGAAGCAATGATGCCTTACGATATCTTGTTGAAAGGTTTGGAAAGACAACTTATCGTTAACTTGAAAGCTGAGAAAGAAGACATGGGAAGATATCCCGGATATAAAGTTGGTGATATCAACAATCCTAACAACAACGCAGGTAACTGGGAGTAATATAATGTCTAAATACAATAATAGATTAACCATTCAACTAGACTTGGGTGGTTTTTCTTTTACTATATATGACCGTAGCGGTGCTGTTCTGACTGCAGGAAGCGGCACTTTCCCTATCGATACCTCCGATAGACATATAGATGCTGTGCTGAATGGAACCTTCAGTTCGGTCAGTGTTTATTGTCCTACATCCAAATATACCCTGGTACCATCTGAGTACTATTCGAGAGAGGATGCCGTTAAAGTTCTCTCATCATTAAAAACAATTGGAATTGACGAGAGGGTAGATACACTTGATTTGCCAGGGCAGAAGTCTGTAATGATATACGCCGTTGAAGATGAAATTATCTCTTCTATCCGCGACTATCAGAAAGATGCAAAGTTCTATCCTTTGGCGTATGACCTTATAGATAGGATTCCGTCACTTTCCCACAACAACAGAATTATCTGTGCTTTTACCAAAGGACAGGTTCATATTGTGGCATCGGAGCGAGACAAACTCCTTTTCGTGAACTCCTTCCCGGCAGATGATATCGTAACGGCTCAATATTTTATATTTTCAGTAGCCCGTCAGGTACTATTCAATCCCGAACATACCTATATATATATTAAGGGCGATGGGGATGTACAGATAAAGGATCAATTATTGAAGTATTTTGCTGAAGTAAATTATATACTATGAGAATAATAGGTGGAACATTGAAAGGAAAGACAATTCTCCCTCCGACAACTTTTACTGCAAGGCCTACAACAGACTTTGCAAAAGAGGGATTGTTTAACATACTCGGGAATGAATATGACTTGACAGAATGCAGGGTGTTGGATTTGTTTGCCGGAACCGGAAGTATCTCATACGAATTTGCTTCAAGAGGTGTTCAGGAGATATTTTCAGTAGAGATGAATCCCCTTCACGCAAATTTCATCAAGAAAAGTGTACAACAACTTCGTCTTAAAGGAATGCAGGTTGTCAGACATAATGTCTTTGAATTTTTAAAGATCTGCAAAATCGATTTTGATATAATTTTTGCCGATCCTCCATATTCAATAGAAGCTCTTGATACAATTCCGGATCAGGTTTTTGCGGCAAAAGTGGCTGATGATGAGCGAAGTATATTGAGAGAGGGTGGTGTCTTTATATTGGAGCATCCTGCAAACTACTCCTTCGAGGACCATCCCAGATTTGTCAAGGAGAAGAAGTACGGCAATGTTCACTTCTCATTTTTCAAATAATTTTTTAAAAATTTTTGAAGAAAAATTTGGAGATTAAAAAATAATCACTACCTTTGCAATCCAATTGAGAAACAACGATAGTTGAACTGAATGGTGCGGTAGTTCAGCTGGTTAGAATACCGGCCTGTCACGCCGGGGGTCGCGGGTTCGAGTCCCGTCCGCACCGCAAAAGGAGAACGATGAAAGTCGTTCTCCTTTTTTTGTATTCACAGGTCAGAAATTCAGCAGACTCGGACCTGCGACCCCCAAGAGCGGAGCGATAATCAAAAAAAGGTTCGCGGGTAACTCGTGGCGAAGCCGCGAGCTCGAGTCCCGTCCGCACCGCAAAAAGAGAACGATGAAAGTCGTTCTCTTTTTTTTGTATTCGTAGGTCAGAAATTCAGCAGACTCGGACCTGCGACCCCCAAGAGCGGAGCGATAATCAAAAAAAGGGCTCAACGTAAAAAGTAGGTTGTTTTGCATTTTCTTCATTACTGGCACCAAACAGGAGTAGCAATCCCTTGTGCTTACCTTGCGCATCTTATTTTGAGGAGCTGTCGGCGTATTTCAGAAACAAGTTACTTTTTGTAAGTTTTTTTCTAATAAATTCTATCTTTTATTATATTTGCCACAATTAATACTAATAAAATAAAAATTATGAACTTTAAACAAATCGCTTTACCATTTCTGCTCTCATTGATGGTAATGATTTCGGCTTGTAAGCCAGATAGTCCTGCTCAGAATTCTAATATTCAGTTGGAACAGACAGAAGTTAATGTATTGTATAATGGTGGAACTCATAGTGTTGCCTATACAATAGAAAATCCTATGCCGGATGCACAGGTTGAGGCAAGAACTGATGTTCAATGGATTAATGTTACTTCAACAAATAATAATACTATTGTATTTGATGTTGCTGTGAATAATCTTGCAGACGAACGCTCTGCTGTTTTGAATATCTTCTATGGTGGAGAAGATACCGGTGCTTCTATTACTGTTAATCAGGCTGGTGTGGATGCTCCTACTGGTGATGAGTCTTTTGTCATTGAAATTACAACCTTGAACGAGGCAGAAATTATCTTTAATATTTTGCCTAAAGACAAGGAGATGTACTATATTTATTTTGCGGAAACACTTAAATTCTTGGAAGACAGTGGTGTGGAAACAGATCAGGATATCATCGATAATGATTTGAATTATTTTATCGAAGAGGCTGATATGTATGGTATCTCTCTTGAGGAGAATGTTATGGATTATTACGCAGTTAAGGGAGATGTCATAGATGCTTCGTTTTTAGGTGCAACCCCTGGAACTGAGTATGTTATATATGCATACGGTTTTGAATTTGTGGATGGTCAGATGAATGTGATTACTGAAGTTTGCAAGAGAGAGATCAAGACTGACGAAGTGTATATGGAAGATGCCTTTATGGATGTGCAGGTAAGCGTTGACGGCGCTTCTGCGACTGTTTCATATAATCCCGGAGATTATGATGGCCGTTATTTCGCATTTGTTGAAGATGTTGAGTATTTGCTTGGTAATGGAGAAATTCCTGCAGATGAGGATATTCCTGCGATTGTTACAGAAATCTGGTATCAATATTTGAGTTTGTATCTTCAATATGGATTCTCTATTGAGATGTTGTTCGGTGAGTTTACCCAAATGGGTGCTGCAACATTGACTTATGATTTGTATGCAAATTCGACTTGGGTCGCAGCTGCTCTTCCTATTGATGAAAGAGGAGTGGCTATTGCTCATCCTACAGTTGAAATTTTTGAGACAGAAACTGTAGAACCTTCTGATAATCAAATTAGTATTGAAGTATATGATATTACATCACGAGCAGCTTATGTTGATTTGACTCCATCAAATGATGATACATACGTATTTGCTTGTATGTCGTCTCAATATTTGGCAGGTATGAGTGATGAAGAGATTCTTGATTTCATTATCGAAAGTTACTACTATAATCTTACTCCTATCAGCGGTCCTATTACATATCAATTGAACGGAATTACACCCGAGACAGAATATCAGGTTCTTGCATTCGGATACTCTGGTGGTGTGGCTACAACTGCATTGTTCAAAGAGGTATTTACATCAGCTGCTGAAGCAGAATCAAGTATTACAGTAACTGCAGATGTTAAAGGTATCTTTGATATGGCTGAAGTTGCAGCAATAGATCCCAACTATGATTTTGGATATGCTGCATTCATTATCATTGATTATATTATAGATGGAGATTACAGTGAACTTTACTATGGTATCTATAAAGCCGGTTCATTGTCTGGAGCAACTGATGACCAAATTAAAGAGTCATTGATGTCACGTTCTCCTAAAACCAGCACAAGAGGAGTTCAGATGTTGTCTGTTTATGATGAATCTTATGTCATTACAGCAGTGGCTGTTGATCCGGATGGAAATGTGTCACGTCTTTACAGGTCAGATGCATTTACATTGACAAGTGGGGAAACAGACGATCCTGAATACTTCTTTGACTTGGTACAAGGTCAGGCTTCTGTAACATCTGAAGCTCTGATGGAACAACACGTTCCGGTGATATTCCCAACTTTTGAGGATAAATCTGTTTCGACATCAGCAGTTAAAGCAGAAAAGAAATCTTTCGATTTGGAAACTAAATCATCAAGAAGCAGTTTTTCAAGAAGATAATTATTAACAAATCTAATCTAATGATATAGATATCAGCCTTGTGGAGAAATCTCTGCAAGGCTTTTTTTTGGGTGTTAGAGTTGTCTGTGTCAGAATAGGGCGCTTTTCTTTGTATGTAAAAAAAAATATTATATTTTTGTACCTTTAAATGTATTTTATAGTAAAAGAAAAGTAGAAATGAAGAACAAAATTCTGCTATTATTAGCGTTCCTGTTGTCGTCAACAGTGATCTTTGCGCAACCACAAAGAGCTCAGTGGAAAGCGAAGGTTAATATGATTGATGAAAAGACCTTTGACGTGGTTGTTTCAGCTCAAATTGATTCATCGTGGCACGTCTACGACACAACTCGTACAGAGTTAGGCCCTCCAGCAACCATTATCGATTTTACAATCAAAAATGGTGGTGCTGAAAAAGTAGGAGGCCTACAAGTCTCTCAAGCCCCTCATAAATACTATGATGATGTATTTATGATGGAAATTGGTTATTATGAAGGGAATGTCTCTTTTACTCAAAGATTTAACCTTCTTAAGGAGAATGCAGATTTCAAAATCTATGTTGAATGGATGACTTGTGATGATA
>JAZRBT010000244.1:0-6164 GCA_045635245.1 Candidatus Coprenecus sp. | reverse complement strand
CTTGTCCCGGAACGAAGTTGAATTTGGTCTGTGTCCCCTGAAGGAACCCTTTTCCTGCAAAACCGCCTGAACCAATGGCGATTTTGGACTGGTTCACATTGTATCCTGCTCCGTGCAAATCTTCCGAAATTCCCAACAAATTCTCGATTCTGTCTCTGTGGTGAGGTTGCAGAATGTTGTCAAATATGAAATCTACCGAGAAGATTATAACTATTGAAATCAGGAACGAAGTGAGTACGGGGAGGAAATATTTGTTTCTCCTTTTGAACTCTTTTCTACAGGTGGCAATTGTCGGAATAATCAGGGCAATTGTGAGCCAGATATGAGGCTCGAGGGTGTTATGCTCACTGATCGAAGGTTGTCGGAGAATCATTGGAATGAATGATGCGGCAATTATGAAAAGAGTATATTTGAGCATCATTCTCAGGGGTCTGCGGGTAAAGGTGGTACGCATAATCCCGATAATCGCAACCGCTACCAGCATTGATACAAACGGAGAAAATTTCAGAGTTATCAGGAACAGCAGAATGGCGATTCCTATCCAACACAAAAACCATCCCGATAGACCTTCCCTGTAGAATACGAAGATAAGGCTGAAATAGACAAGTATTGTCCCGATGTCGGGTTGCAGAGCAATGAAAAGAACAGGTATCAGCACCACTGTCGCCGCTTTGAGAAACTCTCTCGTGTTCGACATTTTGAAGTTGTGGCGACTCATAACTGTGCTGAGTAACAGAGCAGTACCAATCTTTGAAAATTCGGATGGCTGAATCCCCAGCGAACCGACACCTATCCACGCTTTCGCTCCGTTTACCTCCTTACCGATAATCAGGACAGCCACCAGCAGCAGCGTGACGAGGATATATAGCGGAAGCGACAGGGCAGAATATATTTTCGGATTGATTATAAACAAAATAGCAATGGAGGTTACAAATCCAATCCCCATCCAGATGAGTTGGAATCCCCCTTTGTTTGCCAAAGAGAAAATAGAGGAACTCTCCTCTGTATATGTCGAGGCATAAATATTCAGCCAGCCAATCAAGACCAGTAGGATGTAGCAGACAATCAATGTCCAATTGAGTTTTCTATATGATGTCATCCTGTTACTTCTTTTTGTTCTTTTTAGGTCTTACATAGTTGGGGCTTCCCGGTACTTTATGCAGCAGCGAAGCCTGGGAGATTCTGTCTTCGAGATACTTCCTGTTGGGAGCAATCTCTCCGTTGATATATTTTTCCACCATTAGTGATGCGACAGGGGCAGCCCAGGTAGCACCGAATCCGGCATTCTCCACATATACTGCAATAGCTATCTGAGGATTCTCCCTCGGGGCAAAACATACAAAGACAGCGTGTTCGTCTCCGTGAGGGTTCTCTGCAGTTCCTGTCTTGCCACAAATATCCAGTCCCGGCACAGCTGCAATTGTAGCGGTAGCACCCGAGCCCGGTTTCGAGTTCACAGCCATATACATACCGTCTATGACAGTCTCGAAATGGGTGGTATCGACCATAGTGTAGTGCTTTTCCTTATATTTTTGATTCAATGTCGAATCGTGATGATCTTTCAAAATGTGAGGAATGTAATAATATCCTCTGTTGGCAATGGTTGCTGCAAGGTTCGCAAGGTGCAAAGGAGTACATCCCAGCTCTCCCTGACCGATAGACAAGGAAATGATTGAGAGATAATTCCATCTCCCTTTTCCGTATATCTTGTTGTACATTTTTGCAGTTGGAACAAAACCACTTTTCTCTGAAGGGAAGTCGGTATCGAGTTTTACCCCAAATCCAAAGCTTGTCACATAATCGTACCAGGCGTTGTATGCCTCTTCGGTAGAGTTGTATTTCGAGTTTCCGAGCAGATTTCTGAACAGGTAACAGTAGTAGGCATTGCACGAGGCCATAATCGACTCCTTGAATCCAATGGGGGATTTGTGGGGGTGGCAGCCGAGGGTAAGACCTTTGGCAGAGAATCCGCTGTTGCAGGGGTATTGGGTGTGTACCGATACCACATCTTCCTGAAGACCGATAAGGGCATTGACAAGTTTGAATACCGAGCCGGGAGGCTGTGGAGACATTATCGAGCGGTTGAACATCGGTTTGTACGGACTCTTTGAGATACTGTCGTAGTGTTTGTTTATCTCTCCCAATATAGAAACATCGATACCCGGACTCGAAATCATAGAGAGAATTTCCCCGGTGGAGGGCTCGATGGCAATCACCGATCCTACTTTGTTTTTCATCAGGAACTCTCCATAGCTCTGCAGTTCTGCATCAATGGTCGAAACGACATCTGTCCCTTTCTTGGCAGGTTTGTCGTAGGCTCCATCTTCGTAGGAAGACTGGATGGTATTTCTGGCATCTCTCAGGAAGATATTATATCCCTTCTCTCCTCTGAGCAAACTCTCGCAACTCTGTTCCAGACCAGTACTTCCGATATAGTCCCCTTGTTGGTAGTCAGGGTTTTTCTTAAGGAACTCAGGTCCCGCTTCTGTCACATATCCCAAAAGGTTTCCTCCTGCATTATAGGGATACATTCTGGTAGTTCTGGGAACTCCGTAAAATCTTGGGAATTTGTGGTTTACCTCGATAAATCGGGTGTATTGTTCCTGAGATGCCTGTTTCAGGAAAGTTACCGAACGGTAGCCGATTCTGCTACGATATTTACGGTAGCCTTTGAATGTCTCTCTTACCTCTTCTATGTCAAGATTGAAAATTCTGCATAACTCCAATGTGTCAAAATCTTTGACAAAATGGGGAGTCACCATTATGTCGTAGGTGTTTTTGTTCCCAACGAGAACTTTGCCGTTCCTGTCGAGAATCTGTCCTCTGGAGGGGTATAGAGTCTGGTAATAGAAAGCATTGTTCTGGGCGCTGATTTTTAAACTGCTGTCGACAAGTTGAAGTCGTACAAGTTGTATAATCAGTGCCAGAAAAAACAGAACCAAACCAATGATCAGGTGTTTCTCTCTATTGTTACCGTTAGTCATCTATTGTCTTCGGGGGTTGCAGATAATAAAAAGTCCAATGGTGATGAAAAGGTTTACAGCAAACGAAAATATCATTCGCAGAATATTGAGCATCCACGACCAGCTCCCTATCGATTCGACGGCTAAATATACACCCAGATAGATAAGAATGATGAAGGTGGCCAAAACAGCATATCTTCCAAGCCCTGTGATTTGAGGTGTGGGACGGGATTCTTTTTCGAGCAAATCTTTGTTGATCAATGCCCCTACGAGTCCTTTCTTTGCAAATCCTGCAGCAGTGAGGGCAGCGGTGTTCAAACCGAGAATTCCCCCTCCCAAAATATCTGCAATGATACCTATTATAAATGCAGTGGTAGTATTAGAAATTGTGCTGTTACGGTAGGGCATCGCAAGGATAATGTATGGCAGAACCGACAAATGGATATACAGACTGATGTGTATAAACGAATCAATCAGACCCTGCCCGATGAGCAGGATAAATGCAATGATAATATATTTCAGATCTCTCTTTCTCATTTCTTGACTGACTTGTTTAGTAGTGTCTGTAACTCTTCTTTATCTTTGAAACATACCGCATATACGATATTGATGGAGTTGAAATCTTCAATCAGATCGACTGCCAATTCGTAATTTATACCATTGTTGCGGCTCTTTCCGTTAATGGTGGCAACGGGAAGATTTGGCGGATAAGTCATTGAATATCCGCTGGTGGTAATGGTGTCTCCCTCGATGATTTCGGTGTGGATGGGGATATCTTTCAGAATGGCTCTCTTTGTCGATTTTCCGTTCCAGAACAATGTTCCGAAGGTGTTGCTGCTGGCGATGGTGGCGCTGAGCATATTGTCAGTGTCGAGCAATGAGCAGACTATCGAATAATTTTCTCCGGTTGCGAGAACATAGCCAATCACCCCTTTGGCAGTGATGATTCCCATATCTTCCCTGATACCATCTTTGTAGCCTTTGTCGATGATAATGACATTGTGCTGCTTGTTGGTCTGGTTGGAAATCACCCTTGCAGGAATGTATGTGTATTTGGAGTAACTCAATAGGGTAGAATCAATTGCTATCGATTCATTCTCTCTGATAAGTTCCTGCAGTCTGTGGTTCTCTTCTCTCAGAATGGCATTCTCCTGAGCCAATACCAGATTGTTTTGCTTAAGGGCAAAATATTCACCGATATTGTCAATCGATTTGTCAATCGAAGCATTAACGGAGTGGAAACCTTTTATGATGCCCGATTTCTGAATGAGACTGCTTTGGTTTATCATAAAAAGAGCCAATCCCTCCAGTATCAGAAATACGGAGAGATTGACTAATCTTGATATAAAGAGATTCTCTTTTCTCATTTAGCCTATCGAAGAAGGAATGGATATTTCGATGTGCTTCTAAGTGCCATACTTGTACCACGCGCTACAGCACGAAGAGGGTCTTCTGCTACGTGGAATGGAATGTTGATCTTCTCGTAAAGGCGTTTGTCCAAACCTCTGATAAGTGCACCACCACCGGTCAGGAAGATACCTCTTTCCACGATGTCCTGGTACAATTCAGGAGGTGTTTGTTCCAATACCTGAAGAACTGCCGCTTCGATTTTCGCCAACGATTTGTCAAGACAGTGTGCTATCTCGTTACTTGTCACAGCGATCTCTACGGGGTGAGCAGTCATAAGGTTAGGTCCCCTTACGATGAAAGGTTCGGGTTGGTCTTCAAGATCTGGAAGAGCCGCACCGATTCTGATTTTAATCTCCTCTGAAGTGGGTTCACCTACTCTGATGTTGTGCTGCTGACGCATATATTGCTGAATATCAGATGTGAATACGTCACCTGCAACCCTGATTGACTGGTTGGTAACGATACCGCCCAAAGAGATTACGGCTATTTCTGTTGTACCACCTCCGATATCTACCACCATATTTCCGGTAGGAGCCTCCACATCCAGACCGATACCCATAGCCGAAGCCATTGGTTCGTAGATAAGATAAATCTCTCTACCTCCGGCGTGTTCGGAAGAGTCACGAACCGCCCTTATTTCCACCTCTGTACTTCCTTTAGGAATACAAATCACCATTTTGATATTTGGAGCAAATAGGGAGCGTTTCTTGTTGATCATTTTTACAAACCCACGAATCATCTGTTCAGCAGCATCGAAGTCTGCAATCACACCATCGCGCAAAGGACGGATGGTTTTGATGTTGGGGTGGGTTTTTTCTTGCATCAGCCTTGCTTTTTGTCCAAATGCTATAGGTTTTCCTGTAGTCTGGTCAAAAGCGACAATAGAGGGCTCGTCCACCACGATTTTACCATCCATCATAATGACGGTGTTGGCAGTACCGAGGTCTATTGCAAGTTCTTGAGTAAGGAATGGGAATGCCATATAAAAGTCTGATTGTAAATTATCAATGTTTAAAATGTCTGAAGCCGGTCATTGCCATTGCCATATTGTGCTCGTCACAATATTTGACACTTTCGGCATCTTTGATTGAGCCACCGGGTTGGATAACAGCTGTAACACCTGCTTTGTCAGCTATTTCCACACAGTCGGGGAATGGGAAGAATGCATCTGATGCCATAACAGCGCCGTTGAGGTCAAAACCGAAATTGCGGGCTTTCTCAATAGCTTGTCTCAAAGCATCAACGCGAGAGGTCTGACCGATACCGCTTGCGAGCATCTTCTTGCCTTTTGCAAGGACAATTGCGTTTGATTTTGAATGTTTTACAAGGATATTAGCAAACAAAAGGTCTTCGATTTGCTCTTCGGTCAATCCTTTTTGGGTAACAACTTTCAACTCTTGTGGAGTCTCTCTCTTGGCATCTCTGTCTTGAACAAGGGTTCCACCAAGAAGAGAACGGTACTTCACAGTAGAAGGTTTGACAGCACATTTGAGAATGATTCTGTTTTTCTTGCTCTTGAGGATTTCCAATGCTTCTGCCGAGTATTCGGGAGCAATGATAACTTCAAAGAAGATTTTGTTGATCTCCTGAGCTGTTTCTGCATCAACAGGTCTGTTGGTGATGATGATACCGCCGAATGCTGAAACAGGGTCTGCTGCCAATGCGTCGGTCCAAGCCTGAAGAAGGGTATTTCCAACAGCACATCCGCAAGCATTGTTATGTTTGATGATGGCAACTGCGATATCTTCAAAATCGTTGATAAGTTCGATAGCTGCTTCTACATCAAGAAGG
>JAZRBT010000243.1:0-7445 GCA_045635245.1 Candidatus Coprenecus sp. | reverse complement strand
GGTCAAAAATGAACAAGGGGGATACGACAGAGTGGCTACTACTGTAAACCAAGTGGTTGAAAAGAGTATTGAGAAAAAAGCACAGGAGGCAGCCAATACCATTTTGTCATTGAGAGCCAAAAGAATGGAGATTATCACCGGCGACACTGATGCCACCTTCAGCGGAGAGGCTCTGAATGCAGCAATCACAGAAATCAACCGACTTGAGCAGGAGTATATGCAACTGTTTGTTGGAGATGTGCAAACCCATATTCAAAAAATGTCATTCGATGTTCTTCCTCAAAACAACCCCGAAGAGGAGATGGTGGTTGCATTCAGATTCTCAGAGAGTGCCGGACTGCTCCAACTCGACGAAATTTCAGGCCGTCCCATCGTTATGGAGATTATCCCTGAAGTGGCAGCTATCAGCGAAGTGGTCGTTTCACAACCCGAAATCAAACAAAACAGCAAAAATGTAAAAGCAGCCTCTGCAAGAGAGGACATCAAATACAGAGTACCCTCTATCTGTAACATCAAGATATTTGATGGCCAGGAACTTATCCTCCAATCGAGAGTACCTGTCTATCAAAAGGGAGAGACCCTTTCATTCCCTTTGAGTGTAATGGTGAAATAAAAGACAAATAACAATTAATACTATAAATTTCAGATTATGACTATAGCAAATTTGAACCCTGAACGCGTTTGGAAACATTTCTACGCACTGACTCAGATTCCCCGCCCTTCAAAAAAAGAGGGTAAAGTTGTGGAATATATGGAAAACTTTGGTAAGAGTCTCGGACTTGAAACCATTAAAGACGAAGTTGGAAACATCATCATCAGAAAACCTGCTACCCCCGGTATGGAAAACCGTAAAGGTATCATCCTTCAAGGACACGTGGATATGGTTCCCCAAAACAACAATGATGTACAACACGATTGGGAAAACGACCCTGTAGAGACATATATTGACGGAGATTGGGTAAGAGCAAAAGGAACTACCCTTGGTGCTGACAACGGTATCGGTTGCGCAGTAGCAATGGCAGTATTGGAAGCCAATGACCTTGTACACGGTCCTGTTGAAGCCCTTTTCACTATCGACGAGGAGACCGGTATGACAGGTGCAAACGCACTTAAAGGTAGTATCCTTAAAGGTGATATCCTTATCAATCTTGACTCAGAAACAGAGGGTGAACTTTATGTGGGTTGCGCCGGCGGTCTTGATGCTGAAGCTACTTTCAAATACACCTCAGAAGCTGTGGAAAAAGGATATGAAACCTACGCAATCACAGTTAAAGGTCTTCGTGGCGGTCACTCAGGAATGGAAATCAACGAAGGTCGCGGAAACTCCAATAAAATCACTACCCGTATGGTCCTTCCTATCGTAAGAGACCTTCAAGGACAACTTGTTTCATTCAATGGCGGAAATATGAGAAATGCTATCCCTCGTGAAGCATTTGCTGAAATCGCTATCGATCCCAAAAATGTAAACAGAGCAAAATCAATCGTTAAGAAAGTTACTGCCGAGGTTAAAAACGAGTACGCACTTATCGAGCCCAACATCGAAATCAAATTTGAAAAGGTAGCTAAAGCTAAAAAAGCGATCCCTTCAGAAGTGGCTTTGCGTGCCCTTAAAGCTATCTACGCTTGTCCTTGCAATGTTGACAGAATGAGTCTTGCAATGCCTAACCTTGTAGAGACCTCAAACAACTTGGCAATCGTTAAAACCGGAAACGGCAGAATCAATGTGATCACCCTTATGAGAGGTTCTACAGACTCTGCAAAATATGCCCTTCGCGATGCTATCAGATGTACTTTTGAACTTGCCGGAGCTGAAATCAAATTCAAAGGTGGATACTCGGGATGGCAACCCAATATGAACTCTGCGATTCTTCTTACAATGAAACAAACCTACAAGGATATGTTCGGAAGAGAGCCTGAAGTAAAAGCTATCCACGCGGGTCTTGAGTGTGGTATTCTATCAACCAACTATCCTCACTGGGATATGATTTCGTGCGGACCTACCCTGATGTCTCCTCACTCTCCTGACGAGAGATTGAACATCCCAAGCGTAAGCGTATTCTGGAACTTCATTGTAGAGGTACTTAAAAACATACCAGTGAAGTAATTATTTTGCTAATTAACGGGAATCACTCTGTTTGCAGCCTCTTCGATTTTCTCGAAGAGGCTTTTTATTTTTTGCTCTAAAAAAAGGATTAAGTTTTATAATCCCCCAGAAACGTTCAAACACTTAATTTTCTAACCCTTCTGAATTTTTCCGTAATAATATTTTGCTTATCCCAAAAATATTATCTATATTTATAGCAAATTAGTTTTCTCTAAAAATCAGGAACCTAACTACTAAAATACATCACTAATATATACTATCCAATGAAACGAATATTAACAATACTGATGCTTACCGTAACAGCAATAGGCACACTTTACGGTTCAAATGATAACAACAACGGCAAAAATATCAAGTACGAAGGAAGTGTTTCTCCATCGCTCCTATTAATGGGGTACTCAATACATACATCGCACGGAGTCAAATTCGAAAAAGAAAATGTATATATTGGTGGTTCATTAGAATATATGCACGCGTGGGTAAATTCAATAAACCTTGCAGCACACGCCAAAGTTTACATTCCGAGCTCAAAAGGTCTCCAATGTGTTATTGGACTGGAACTTGGAGGGATGTTTCCTGTTTCAGGTTCAAATTATAAATCAGAAGGAGGTAATGGGAACTACCAATTCAACAGAATCACATACATACTTTCTCCATCAATAGGACTCGGATATGGATTTCACAATGATATGGGAATAGAACTCAGTATAAAATGTGCATTCTTTGATATGAAAGAGTTGCCAATTCCGGGTATATACATTACATATAGATTCTAGATTCAGATTCAACATCCCAAGCGTAAGCGTATTCTGGAACTTCATTGTAGAAGTGCTAAAAAACATCCCAGTGAAGTAATTATTTTGCTAATTAAATGATAATTACTATATTTGCAGCCCTTTCGAGAATTCGAAGGGGCTTATTTATTAACTAATTAAATTAAAATCAGGATGTTAAAACAGTACGAAACCGTTTTCATTGCAACTCCCGTTTTGTCTGATGATCAGATGAAGGAAGCGGTTGCCAAGTATCGTGATTTTATCACCGCAGAAGGTGGCGAAATCGTGAACGAAGAGGACTGGGGACTAAGAAAACTTGCTTACCCCATCCAGAAAAAAACCACAGGATTCTATCATTTGTTTGAATTCAAAGCAGATTCTCAATTCATCGCTAAACTTGAAACTCAATACAGACGTGATGAAAGAATCATTCGTTTCCTTACTTTCGTAATGGACAAAAACTCTATCGCTTACTCAGAGCGCAGACGTAACAACAGAAAAGAACAATCTAACAACAAGGAGGAATAAACCATGGCAGTAAATAACGAAATCCGCTTCTTGAACCCTCCTACAGTAGAGGTTAAAAAGAAAAAATATTGCCGCTTCAAAAAAGCGCATATCAAATATGTAGATTATAAGGATGCAGAATTCCTTAAGAGATTCCTTAACGAACAAGGTAAAATTCTACCTCGCCGTCTAACCGGAACCTCTTTGAAATTCCAAAGAAAAGTAGCTCAAGCTGTTAAACGTGCTCGTCACCTTGCTTTGCTACCTTATGTAACTGACCTATTGAAATAAGGAGGAGATAGTATGGAAATTATTTTGAAACAAGACGTTGCCAACCTTGGCCACAAAGATGACATCGTAAAAGTTAGAAACGGATATGCTACCAACTACCTTATTCCTCAAGGAATGGCTATCCTAGCTACCGAGTCTGCAAAAAAAGTACACGCTGAAAACCTAAGACAAAGAGCTCACAAAGAAGCTAAATTCCGCGCTGACGCTGAAGCTCTTGCTGCTAAAATCAACGCAGTTGCTCTTAAAGTTTCTGCTAAAGCAAGTTCAAACGGTAAACTTTTCGGTTCTGTTAACAATATCCAAATCGCTGAAGCACTTGTTGAAATGGGTATCGAAGTTGACCGCAGAAACATTTCAATCGTTGGAATGGACAACATCAAAGAAGCTGGTATCTACGATGTAGTTGTAAGATGCTACAAAGATATCAAAGCTGAAGTTAAAGTTGAAGTTGTTGCAGCTGCTGACGCTGAATAATCAAAATTCACACAATAGAACAAAAGAGATCGATAGGTATATCGGTCTCTTTTTTTTTAAAATTTGTGACATCAATTATTTTACCAATACTATCTATATGAAAAAATTACTGTCACTTTTACTGCCTGTCGCTATCTCAACAAGCACACTCCTTGCAGGACATTCCACAGCTTTCATCCCCCACTCTCACGGTTTCCAGTGCGTGATAGAGCTGGGATATGGTGGTCAGAAGAATTCATACATTTAAAAAGGGTGGCCCACAGTATTTTGAGGGTCACCCTTTGCTTTAGTTTTATTTAAAGGTGTTATGTGTCAGCGATTATAGTTTATTCTGTAGATATATTGCTTGCCGGGCTCCCAACCTCCATCAGGGTGAATTGCACTCAAAGGCAATGACAATAAAGGCAGTTCAGTTCCATCAATACTCATCGAGACATTAATCATTGATTGCTCGTTAAACTCTTGTGGAATCATAAAGAAAGTCTTCCAAGGATCGACAGTCAGAAGTTGATTGTCCTCCACATAATCATTTCCTCCGTCACCATCTATATCCTGAAACGACTGAGTATAAATCTCAGTGGGAAGTCCTATATAACTCCAGGAATAGAGATAGTCGTGAACGTAATCATATGTTATTGTCACATTGCTCCTTCCATACAGATGTGCAAGTTCGATATAATTGATCATAACCCTTCCTTGAGGAATATCTCCCACCTCAAAAATTATTGAAGAGAGAAGATGTTTGAAATGGAAATGAACTGTTCCCTGCTCCCTGTATCTGTCGGGTTCAATTGCAAAAATGAAATCGGACTGATTCTCAGCATCAATATTCTGATAGATATCTGATGGAGGAAGAGCATAGTAGAAAGAGAAACTATACACCCCGGTCTCCTTGTCAGTATAACAGACTATATCCCTGATATTGTTTCTGTTAAACTTTGAAATATCGTATGCAAAGAAATCCAGAGAACCTTCCGGCCAATATTTTATGGGAGAATAGACCCAATCATTGCCCTCGCGGTCCACTGACTGATTTTCCATAAAAATCATATCGTCCTCGGTATAGGCAAAGACATAGAAGTCCTCCAAATTATCGGTGGTGATTGATACCCCTTTTGTAATTGAAGACTCGCATACTCTGAGAGATACACTCAAAGGACCATCCTGATAATACGACTCCTCCTGAGTTCTACTCAAAAGCCCACTCATTCCCCAATCAGCAAGATCGGATTCACCTATGGAAAACGAGACGGGATACGACTCATCCCCTGTTTCCACCCCTTTCTGGCACGAAATGATGAAAATAAAAGAGAGAAGCATTATCCCCAACAAGAAGAAATATCGGCAGGAAGAATTCATTGTCAAAAACTTATCTCAATTATAAAACAATCTCTACAGATGAGGTTGAATCCCAACCGGAAACGGTCGCACCAAATTCAATAGGAGAAAGGACATTCTCAGTAATCTTGAAATTGATAGCGTACGCCTTACCTTGTTCCAAAGTCAAAGCTCCGGCAGGTAGAGTTCCCAACATCTCTCCGGCTGTGATAACATAACCGGATGCCAAATTGTGGTCTCTTGTAATTATTTCATACTCAATGGCTACTGTCAATTCTAAATCACCGGGAATCAGGAACAAATATTGGTCAGTTGCACACATTGAGACTTTCTTCCCACTATTGGGCAATAGAGCAATACCGTCAGTAGTGTTTACTCCGCCATAGTTTTGAGGAGTTGGAACAGCAATAATCTCTGAGAAAGGAGAAGCGTGAGAAGGGACAAAAGCGGTAGCTGTAGAAGTAGCCCACGAGCCTTGGTCTGAATCCTCAGCTGTTGCAGGAAATGTATAAACATCTTCCTGTACAAGTTTTACAGAAGAGAATTTTACAGATTTGATATTTATCTGTGTATTGGGGTCATTTACTCCATCAGACGCAGTAAAATTGATCTTGGAGAGAATATGATTGAACTTGAAATCGACTTTATTGTTGCCATTCTCCCCTTTTGAGCGGTTCAGAACCACATCTGACACGATATCCACTCCGCAGTCTTCCTGCAACTGATATGTCAAAGTAGGAGTACCCGCATAATCAGCAGGAGAAATGGTAATTCCATTGTTTGACTCATTGTGAGGAGCATACGCAAAGAAAGAAAGTTTCTGATTATCGACAGGCCAATATTTCACAGGAGAATATGACCAGTCTCCACCGGAAACCTTGGTATTATACATATAATTGGGAATGAAATTTTGATTCCAATCTGCCTCATAAGTATAATAAGCCAATACTCCGAATCCGTAAATTTCGAGATTGTCACTGTTGGTAATCAACCCCTTGCTGGCAGGAGCACGGTCCACATAGGTGGAGAACCTTATACTGTTTTCATAGTCAATGCCATCATTTTTCGCTTCGTTTTTAGAACAAGCCGAAATGGACAATAATGTCGCAATGAAGATACTTAGTTTAAAAACTCTTTTCATAATTGTTTTATATTAAATGGTGTTATGTTTGTTTAATCTAAAATTCAATATCTACAATCTCTTCTTCCTCCCACTCATCCACACTCGCATCAAATCCACCCTCCCCATTGTCTGGAACTTCGGGCAATACAATGTTCAAATCAATATTGAGTTCCAACTGCAAATCTCCCGAAGGGCAATCGGCAGGAGTTCTGAACAAATCCCCTACCCCTATCGGATCAACAGACAATATCTCCCCATTTACCAATAGAATCTGGAGATTCAAATAATTCTCCGAAGCGGCACCACTATGTCCAAAAGGAAGTCCAAAACATCTGAAAACCGCAGTAGCAGAACCTGTTGTCGGGTCTGAACTATCTCTGTAAATATTCCACTCTTCCAACAAATATGTAGCCGGTTCCTGTCCATTGTGTCCTCTGTTGATATAATAACATTTGGCCATATCCGAGATAGAACCCCTTATATCTGCAAAATTATACATTTGCTTAATATTCTTCACCAGCACAGTCACCGTATATACAACATTCTTAGGGGTCAGGGTTGTCAGCCAGGTAGCATTCTGCTCCGACTGCTCCCAGGTGGTATTTCGTTCATAATGCTCGTTGAGCATC
This sequence comes from Candidatus Coprenecus sp., assembly GCA_045635245.1. Lineage (GTDB taxonomy): Bacteria > Bacteroidota > Bacteroidia > Bacteroidales > UBA932 > Coprenecus. The sequence continues at coordinate 203 of JAZRBT010000243.1, read as the reverse complement.
TTCATTGTCACCTCTACAGGTTCAGAGGTATTGACCGCCAGCCACTGAGGTTCCTGCGCTACCTCCTCATCCTCTGACTTGACCGAATACCATTTGGAGGTAGTGGAAGCCGCCTCCGCCCTTGCATTCTGATAATCATACATATCCAGAAATTCAACAGTTGAAAATTCCGAAGCAGTCTGATTATGAACCATAAAGCGATA
>JAZRBT010000242.1:0-13038 GCA_045635245.1 Candidatus Coprenecus sp. | reverse complement strand
CTTCCTAAGACCGCTTGGCCTCCGACTTAAATATCCCATATCATCCAACCTGTTGAATTTCATAGAATCCGACAGGAAGTTATATACATTTATGACACCGCAATAAGAATTGAATGGTTCGTTTTTAAGATATTCATTCTTCCAAACGGGATGTTCTCTGTCAAACTGGAAAACATCGGTGTGCATACTGAAGATAAGGACATCATCTGCAAATTTTAGTTCAGCCTCAAATTTTCCTCTGTCCCTATATTCAAGGCGTACCCTTTTATAGTCTTTGTCGTCAAGCATCTCATTGAGGTCATTGCTCATCTCGCTAAGGACATCCTTGAGAAGATTGAACACCTCTATAGACTGCTCAAAAATCTTGGACTTCATTACAGCCTTGACACTGAGCAGATTTAATATATTTTCACGAGGAGAAAGCGTTTTGTCACCCATAGCCTGCTTATTAATATGAACGTGCAAAAATTACTCTTTGCTTAGATGGCTTGCCGGTATAGATACAAGTTCCTTCCTCTTCCTCTACGAAACTGTCAAGAGGAATACATCTGATGGTAGCCTTGGTCTCTTCCTGGATTTTAATCTCTGTTTCAGCAGTTCCATCCCAGTGGCAAAGCAAGAATCCACCCTCTTCGATTTTCTCTTTGAACTCTTCCCAAGTATCCACTTTCTGGGTCTTCGAGTTTCTGAAATCCACAGCTTTCTGATAGATGTTTGCTTGAATTTCATCCAATAGATTCTTAATGGTTTGAGCCAGACCTTCTCTGCTCATAGGAGCTTTTTCGCGGGTATCACGACGAGCCACCTCAACAACACCGTTGTCGATATCTCTTTGGCCGATAGTCAATCTTACAGGAACACCTTTCAACTCCCATTCTGCGAATTTGAAGCCTGAACGGACATTGTCACGATCGTCTATTTTGAAAGAAATGCCAAGTTCCGCAAGTTCTTTACCGATCTCTTTCATATACTCAACCATTGCCTGAAGTTGTTCCTCACCTTTATAAATAGGAACCATTACCACCTGGATAGGAGCAATAGCTGGAGGAAGAACCAAACCCTCATTATCGCTATGAGCCATAATCAAAGCTCCCATCAAACGGGTAGAAACACCCCAGGAAGTTGCCCATACATATTCCAATTTACCCTCTTTATCAGCATATTTCACATCAAATGCTTTAGCAAAATTTTGTCCGAGGAAGTGAGAGGTACCAGCCTGAAGAGCTTTACCGTCCTGCATCATCGCCTCGATACACAATGTATCCAAAGCACCTGCAAATCTTTCGTGTTCTGTTTTTCTACCTACCACTACAGGGATAGCCATATGATTTCTTGCAAAATCTGCATATACATTAACCATCTTTTCGGTCTCCTCTATAGCCTCTTGAGAGGTTGCGTGAGCGGTATGGCCTTCTTGCCACAAGAACTCTGCGGTTCTAAGGAACAGACGGGTTCTCATTTCCCATCTTACCACGTTTGCCCATTGGTTACAAAGGATAGGAAGGTCTCTGTAAGATTTGATCCAGTTTCTGTAGGTATTCCAGATAATGGTTTCAGAAGTAGGTCTGACGATCAACTCCTCTTCAAGTTTTGCTTCAGGGTCAACGATAACACCCGGACCATCGGGATTTGCTTTAAGTCTGTGGTGAGTCACGACAGCACACTCTTTTGCAAAACCTTCTACGTGATCAGCCTCGCGAGAAAGGAATGATTTAGGAATAAATAGGGGGAAATAAGCATTCTGGTGTCCTGTTGCTTTGAACATCTTGTCGAGTTGTCCTTGTATCTTTTCCCAAATTGCATAACCGTAAGGTTTGATAACCATACAACCTCTTACTGCAGAGTTCTCTGCAAGGTCCGCTTTAACCACCAAATTGTTGTACCACAACGAGTAATTCTCTTCTCTGTTTGTTACTTCTTTTGCCATTATTTTTTGTTTATATGGAATGATTTTTGTTATTTTGTCTCTATAGTTCACACTTTGTGCAACTGCAAAATTAGTAATTATAAATCAAATACAGGAAGCCCTTATGAAAAAAGTTACATTTTTCATTTTAATGATTGCCGGCGCGCTGCTCTGCTCTTGCGGAACATCAGCAAACTACGCTTCCTCAGACTCTTGGGAAGATGGTATCTATTATCGCAGGTCGATGAAAAACACTCAGGAAATCTTTACTGAAAATAAAGAAGTGGAAGAGTTGGTTCAAAAGACCAAAGACGAAGCAAAAAGATATACAGAAACAATCATTATCTCTGAAAATCAACATCTTTCAGAAATAACAATAGACAGCACCGCGAGCGGATCTTACAATATAAATCTGAATTTCTACGAAGACCCCTGGTACGATTCTTACTACAGTTATAATAACTGGGTATATTGGGGACCATCGTGGAGTTTGTATTGGGATCCTTTCTGGTATCCATCATATTGGGGACCTTACTGGGGCTTCAGTTACGGATATTATGGATTCTACGGCTACGGCTATTACGGATGGTATGACCCTTGGTACAACCCCTGGTTCTATTATCCCGTATACCCTCCATACCCTTACTATCCACAATATGCTGTAAATGACGGCCCTGTTGTTTATGGCAAAAGGGATGCGACAAGAAATTCATCGCTTTCCAGCTCCCACCGGGGTAATCTTCTCACTTCAAACAAAGAACTTAGAGAACACTCCTCTACCCCACATCACTCTGCAGTAGACAGAAGTGCCAACAACAGAAATATCAGAACCAGAGATTTGGCTCTCAAAGCCGACAAAAGAGACAACAGAGGTTCTGAAATACAAGGTAATATCGGAAGTCGTAAAGCCAATGACAAATTCCTCAGCAGAGGGGAAAACAATCGTGGAAAAGGTTCTGCCATTAAAGGCAATTTCAGAAAATCAGACGCTTCAAGAAGTATTGACAACGAAAGCTTCCGCAGCATTGTAAGTCGTGATTTCAGAAACACCGCCACAAGAGAGAGCCGAAGCACCAGTACAACTGTTCGTGAATCAAATCAGCGTTCTACTACATATTCAGGAAATTACAATCGTTCCGGATCATTCGGATCAGGCAGTGGCACTGTCAGAAATAGCGGAGGCGGAGTTTCCGGAGGCGGTGGAAGAGCCAGAAGATAATCATTCAGAAAGACACAAATGAAAAGATACATTTTACTTTTGTCAATCCTGACAATAGCGTCCTTCAGCGCATACTCTCAAAATATGTATGACGCACTACGATACTCCCAACTATTTTACGAGGGAACTGCCCGCAGTATGGGTTTGGGAAATGCAATGGTCTCACTTGGAGGCGATCTCGGAGCGCTATCATACAATCCTGCAGCCAGTGGAGTTTACAGATATTCCGAATTTGCAATAACCCCTGCAATAATTGTCAATTCGAGCAATACAGAGTATCTTGGAAACAACTCATCATCCAATAAAGCCAGATTCTCAATAGCCAATGTCGGCTGGGTAGGAGGAGTTGAGACAGGATTGCGCAGCGGATTGACAAATGTAAATTTTGCGATAACCGCAAACCAGACAAATAGTTTCAATTTTCTCACTACCGCAACAGGTTCTACTGCTCAATCCAGTTATCTTGCCTCCCTCGCTGCAAATATGCCCAACGGAGTTACAGGAGATGAATTGACAATGACCGAACTTGCTCCCACCTATCCATTTTCGTACAGCAACGCCAGCTGGGGAGCTATTTTGGCGTGGAATGCCGGACTGATTGATACTGTCGGAGGTCCATCAAGTTTTTATGGTGCCACTGAGAATCTCACTCCTGCAGGTGTAACTATTCCGGGAGCATTGGAACAGACCTATAGAAATATCAGAACAGGATATACTCAGGATTTCATATTCAATGTATCCGGAAATTTTGACGATATTGTTTTTGCAGGATTGAGCGTAACTCTACAAAACATCTGGTTTTCAGAGTATAGCAGTTATTCGGAATCGACCACCAATTCCCAATTGTTCCAAACCGGTTTCAGACACTTTACTGCGGAATATACATTGAACACTTCCGGAATGGGCGTCAATATTAAAGGAGGTATCATAGTCAGACCTGTTGCCGGACTGACTTTGGGAGCATCGATTTCCACCCCCACCTGGATTTTTCTGAAAGATTCCTGGGAAGAGGGTATTGAAGGATATACAGATATTTACGGGCCGACACAGGTCTACTCTCCTACAGGAGTTATGGAATACAGAGTTCGTACCCCTTTCAGATGGTCACTTGGTGCCGGATACACTTTCGGAAAGAAAGTTGCCATCGGTATTGACTACGAAAGAGCCGATTACTCTTCGATAAAAATGGCCGATGAAGATAATGGCAGAACTATTTTCACCCCTGAAAACCAAGATATCAGCAGATATCTGAAAGCGACCAACAACTTCAGATTCGGAGTTGAATACAACATCATTCCTGAGTTTGCCGTAAGAGGAGGATATAACTATTACGACAATTCCACCTACGAGTATCAGAATGCCCGTCACTATGCATCATTAGGATTGGGATATAGAAATAAGGGGGGCTTCTTTATCGATTTGGCGTATGTCCAACAATGCAACAAAAACCAAGACGGGTACACTTTATATGAGTCATACGAGAACATCTCTGCTCCGATTCTGCAAGAGAGTTATTTCAATTGGAAGTTATCTCTCACATTAGGGGTGAGATTTTAAGCGATATACCTTTAATATATAAGGTATGATATGGAATTCGGACCCTCGTTGAAGAGCAAATCGAGTATGGACAAATCTTCTACAAAGCCATACTTTTCAATAAAGACCTGATAATATTTGGAATATTTGATATTTGGAGCAGCGAGCGGTTCGTTGCTCTTTCTTTTTGGATGAATAACATCCCTTAGATCAACAAATCCCTCAGGAGTTTCATTCAGATACTCACAGGTGAGTGTGATGTTATTTTTAAGCCCAAGCAATTGGAGCAGTTTTTCCAAAAGAGCATTATTCAGTTCAAAGAGAGTCTCATATTTTTTGTCGAGAATCTCAAAAATATCATCCTGATAATATTCAAAGAAAGGTGATGAATTATAGGCGGAAACCAATGCTCTTTTATGTTGTTGCAGCCACGGTTTGGAGTAATCAATCCTCATCGCAGCAATGGAACGGTCCTCCCCTTTTATAAGAGGTATCGACAAGGACAACATACCATCTGCAGCAAGAATTTTGCATCGGTTACGGTATGTCTGCTTCTGAAATGTTTCGTTGGCCTCCAAAAAAACATTTCCCACCCGAGCGATTACTCTGAAATAGTCGATCGGGGGGAAATATGCGCTACTGAGGATGGCTCCTACAGATTTATTCATCTGCTGAAAGGTCTGTAAATTTGATGATACCTCTCTTCGAATTTCTGATGAAATTCAAGATTGTATCTTTCTCCTCTGATGCAGGGAACTCGTTCTCAAGAACATTACAAGCATCACTTCTGTTCAGACCACTATTGTAAATCACTTTGTAAATTTCACGAATTCTTTCGATTTGTTCCAAAGTGAAACCTCTTCTTCTAAGACCTACAATGTTAATACCGCAGAATGCAAGGGGCTCTCTTCCTGCCATTGCATAAGGAGGAACGTCTTTTCCGATTTTTGAACCACCTTGAATCATTGCGTGAGCACCGATTTTGGTAAATTGGTGAGCCACTGATGCGCCACCGATGATTGCCCAATCGTCAACTTCCGATTCTCCGGCAAGACCTGTGTAGCTAACCTGAATCACGTGATCTCCGATACGACAATCGTGAGCAACGTGTGCGTATGACATTATAAGACAATTGCTTCCTATCTTTGTAAGGTATTTTCCACTTGCAGCGGTTCCTCTGTTGATGGTGGCACACTCTCTGATTACAGTGTTATCACCAATCTCCACCCAAGAAACTTCACCGGCAAATTTCAAATCCTGAGGAATTCCACCGACAACTGCTCCGGGGAATATTTGGCAATTCTTCCCTATTTTAACATAATCCATTATAGTCACGTGGGGAGCAATGATACATCCGTCACCTATCTCAACATTCTCAGCGATGTAGCAATAAGGTCCTATCTGCACGTTTGCACCAATCTTTGCATTGGGATGAATTGTAGAATTTTGCATATTTATTTATAGTTTAACTGTTTGAAATCATTTGTTCTCTTACAAGTTTTGCAACCTGTGTATTGATTCTGTGACCCGATTTTACCGCTTCCACCTTTGCATTGACTCTGATTCCCATCAATGAGAAATCTCCCAGCACATCCAACAGTTTGTGACGGGCACATTCATTTTCAAAGTGAAGATTCACATTATCAAGATATCCCTCGGGACGTCTTTCTATCTTTTCGACATTGAAAAGAGATGCCATTCTTGACAATTCCTCCTCTGGAACAGGATTTTCAACAATCACAAGAGCATTTTCAAGGTCACCACCCTTGATAAGATTGTTTTTGAAAAGGAACTCCAACTCGTGGAAGAATACAAATGTTCTACAAGGTGCGATTTCTTTGACAAAATCTGTATTTTCATCAAATGAAGCTTTTTGGACACCAAGTACTTTTGAGTTGAAGTCAATGGTCACATCTGCTGAGAATTTATCGGCAGGAGTCAGGGTTATACTCGAACCGGTCTCTTCATTTGTATAGGAAATCGGCTCTTTCAAATCGTAATATTTTCTGGGAGCGTCTTGTTCCAAAAGACCATCCGGTACAATTGCTGAAACATAAGGAAGAGCACTTCCGTCCAAAATTGGAACCTCAAAATTGTCAATTTCCACGATGGCATTGTCCACACCCAAAGCATAAAATGTAGCCATAAGGTGTTCCAATGTCTGGATTTTGACATTATTATGCTCCAGCATTGTGCTTCGTTGGGTATAAGTCACATAATCCACCAAAGCCTCAATATAGGCATCTTCACCAAGATCCACCCTGTGAAATACAATTCCGGTATTCACAGGTGCAGGCTTCAGTATCATTGTCACACCCAATCCCGAATGCAAACCTTTTCCTACAAATTTATATTCTCTTTTTAATGTCTTCTGATTCTCTCTCATTTTCAATCCAATAGTTATTTACTGCTTCCGTTCCTCTTGAAAATAGCATAGGATTTTATGTAGTTGCGATACTCGATGGCAGGATAACCCATATAAATCTTACCCTCCTCTTTCACATTGCTGATAAGACCGGTTTGAGCCGCAAATGTAGTTTTGTCTGCAACTGTAAGGTGACCGGCAATACCTACCTGACCTGCCAGTACACAATTCTTGCCAAGTTTGCTCGAACCTGCAACACCTGTCTGAGCTGCTATAACTGTATTAGATCCAATGACTACATTGTGGGCAATCTGAACAAGGTTATCGATTTTAACCCCTTTCTCAATCAAAGTGGTACCGATAGTTGCTCTGTCGATGGTACTATTTGAACCGATTTCGACATCATCTTCAATGGTAACAATTCCTGTTTGAGGTATTTTCTTATAACTGCCGTCTGCGGTTGGAGCAAATCCGAAACCGTCAGATCCAATTACGGTATTGGCGTGAATGATACAGTTTTTACCGATTTTACAACCTTTATAGATTTTTACACCTGGATAGATGATTGTGTTGTCACCAATAGTAACTCCCTCACCGATATAGGCCATAGGATAAATCACCACATTGTTTCCTATGACTGCCTTTTTGGCAATGTAAACATTGCTGCCGACATTTACCTTTTTGCCCAATTTCGCAGAAAAGGCAATATGTGCCGACCACGCTCTTCTTCTTCTGTGAACGGATTTAATGGAATTCAGCAAGTCCAAAAGGGATGCTATCGATTCGTATGCATTATCAACTCTGATAATGGTGGGTTCAATCTCTTGTTTCAGTTCAAAAGATTTGTTTACCAAAATGATGCTCGCCTTACAGGTATAGAGATAATGTTCGTATTTGGGATTTGCCAAAAAACACAAAGTACCGGGCTTTCCAGACTCGATTTTAGCCACAGATGAGACTCTAACATTCTCATCTCCAATCACTTCTCCGCCAATATGCTCGGCTATTTCTTTTGCACTTAATTCCATTGTACCTTATATAATGCTTTAAAAATTATGCAAATAAAGCATTTTTTTTGGAAATATCCATAAAAGCAACTACATTTGTAACGATTTGGAAAGGTGGAAAGGGACGCAACGTCCCTTTTATTTTTATACAATAACTCAATTTATCCTGAAAATGATTGAAAAAGAGCAGGTAGTAGAAGCAATCGGAAGCTACATAGAAGAAAAAAATCTCACTTTAGTTGAGATAAAAGTCAATAAAGCCAATAACATCAAAGTCTTTTTTTCTGCGAATGAAAGACCCGTTACCATAGATGATTGCGTGGCTTTGAGCCGCCACATTGAAGGAAATCTTGACAGAGAAAAAGAAGATTTTTCACTGATGGTTAGTTCAGCCGGAGGTATGGATACAGAGAAATAATAAATAAACATAAAATAAAAATGGAAGTAAACCTAATCAGTACCTTTGCAGAGTTCAAAGAACTGAAAAATATCGACAGACCTACTATGATGAGTGTCTTGGAAGACATCTTCCGCACCCAGCTCATCAAGATGTATGAATCAGCCGACAATTTCGATATCATCATCAATATCGACAAAGGAGACCTTGAGATTTGGAGAAACAGAGAGATTGTAGAGGTTGTTGAAGACCCTAACACTCAGATTTCTCTTGAAGAAGCACGCAAAGTTGACCCTTCTTACGAAGTTGGAGAAGACTTTTCAGAGGAGATCAAAATGGCAGATTTTGGAAGAAGAGGTATTTTGAACCTCAGACAAAATCTTCAAGGAAGAATTGCTGACATCGAGAAAGGCAATTTGTACAACAGCTACAAAAACCGCGTTGGAGAGATGATCGTCGGCGAAGTTTATCAGGCTTGGAAGAAAGAAGTGCTTGTTATGGATGAAGATGGCAACGAGTTGGTACTACCCCGTTCTGAGCAGATTCCTATGGACTTCTTCAAAAAAGGGGAAACTGTAAGGGCTGTCATTGAAAGAGTTGAGATGAAAAACGGAACTTCACCCGTTATCACCCTTTCAAGAACCTCTCCTGCATTCCTTGAAAGACTTTTCGAGCAGGAAGTTCCCGAAATTTTTGACGGTTTGATTACCATTAAGAAAGTAGTGAGAATCCCTGGCGAAAGAGCTAAAGTTGCTGTTGAGTCTTACGATGAGAGAATCGACCCCGTAGGAGCTTGCGTGGGTGTTAAAGGTTCCAGAATCCACGGTATTGTAAGAGAGCTTCGCAACGAAAATATCGACATCATCAACTGGACTTCAAATATCCAATTGTTGGTTCAAAGAGCTTTGAGCCCTGCGAAAATTTCATCAATGACCGTTTACGAAGATACAAAGAGAATCAGAGTTGATTTGAATCCTTCCGAAGTTTCTTTGGCTATCGGTAAAGGTGGTAGCAACATCAAACTTGCCGGTCAATTGGCAGGATATGAAATTGACGTATTCAGAGCAAAAGAAGAATCTGATGAGGAGGAGGAAGAAGATGTATTGCTAACAGAGTTCAACGACGAAATCGAACAATGGATCATCGATGCTCTTCAGGCTATCGGTTGCGATACAGCCAAGAGTGTTCTTGCCCTTTCAGTTGAAGAAATCGGAAGAAGAGCAGACCTTGATGAAGAGACAGTAGTTGAAGTACACAACATACTTCGTTCAGAATTTGAATAATTAACATTTAAAACAGGAAATATATGGCGGGATTAGAAACAATAAGAATAAATAAAGTACTTAAGGAGTTCAATATCGGACTAAGCACCCTTGTTGAATTTCTTGGAAAAAATGGAATTGAAGTCCAAGCAAGCCCCAATGCAAAGATTTCTGAGGACGCATACAAAATGGTCAAGAAAGAGTTTGCAAAAGAGGTAGAGATTAAGAAAGAGGCAGAAGGAGTTGCCATCAAGGTTAAAGATATTACCGAGAAGTGTTCTCCAAAAGCCGGTTTTATCGACGAAGAGCCTGAGGAAGACAATGTTTTCATCAAGACTCATATTACCAGTACGCCCAAGCCCGAACCCGCCAGCGAGCCGGCGAAACCTGCAAAAGTCGAGGAATCTGCCAAAGTTGAGAAAAAAGAGGAAACAGCTGTACAGGAACAAAAACCTGTTCAAAAAGAGGATTCTGCAAAAGTTGAAGCGAAACCTCAACAACAGCCAAAACCCCAACCTGAAGTATCAAAACAAGATAAAAAGGTTAAAGAGAAACAAGATTTCAAGATTCTTGGCAAAATTGACTTGGACAAGAAACCTGAGAAAAAAGAGGTAAAAACTTCTGAGCAGAAGCCCCAGACTCCTGCACCCAAGCCTCAGGTTCAGGCTCAAAAACCTGCACAAACTCCCGCTCCTGCTGTTATTGAAGAGAAGAAAGAGGTTGAACACATTGAAACCAGAGTTGATAAAATTTCCGGTCCTGTAATCACAGGTAAAATCGATTTGTCAACTTTCAATGTGAAAAAATCTTCTCAAAATAAAGACAACAAGGATTCCAAAGAGAATAAAGAGGGACACAACAAAGACAAGAACGCTCACCGCAAGAGAGAGAGAATTGTTAAAGGTGGCAGCGAGAAAGTCGACATCAACAAAAAGGACAATCATCGCGACAACAATAACAAACCTTACAAAAAAGGTGAGAACGGTAGCGAAAATGCAAACCGCAACCACGACAAAAAGAATAACAACAAAAAGGAAAAATTTGTCAAACCTGTTCATACTGAGATAGATGAAGATTTGATCCAAAAACAGATCAAAGAGACATACGCTCGTATGACCGAAGGTAAAGGTAAGACCAAAGGTTCTAAACACAGACGCGAAAAGAGGGAACTTCTATCACAGAAGATGGAAGAGGAAAGAGAATTGCAACAATTGGAAAGCAACAAACTCAAAGTTACCGAATTCGTTACTGTAAACGAACTTGCGATTATGATGGGCAACACCCCTGTAATCAAAGTTATCGAAGCTTGTATGAATCTCGGTCTTATGGTATCCATCAACCAAAGACTTGATGCTGAAGCACTTGTATTGGTTGCAGAAGAATTCGGATATGAAATTGAGTTTGTAACAGCTGAATCCAAAGAAGATGTTCAGGAAGAGGTTGACAAACCAGAAGATTTGGAAGAACGTCCTCCTATCATCACAGTGATGGGTCACGTTGACCACGGTAAGACTTCACTTTTGGACTACATCCGCAGTTCCAATGTGATTGCCGGTGAGGCAGGTGGTATTACCCAACATATCGGTGCTTACAACGTGAAACTTCCTTCTGGCCGTAAGATCACATTCCTTGATACCCCTGGTCACGAAGCGTTTACAGCGATGCGTGCCCGTGGTGCAAAAATCACCGACCTTGCAATTATTATCATTGCTGCCGACGATGCGATAATGCCTCAAACAGTCGAAGCTATCAACCACGCTCAGGCAGCAGGTGTTCCTATGATTTTTGCAATCAACAAAATCGACAAGCCAAGTGCACACCCTGAGCGAATCAGAGAGCAACTTGCCAATATGAACATCCTTGTAGAAGATTGGGGCGGTAAATACCAATGTCAAGAAATCTCTGCAAAACAAGGTCTTAACGTAGATAAACTTTTGGACAAAGTTCTTTTGGAAGCAGATTTGCTCGAACTTAAAGCTAACCCTAACAGAAATGCCAAAGGTTCAGTAATCGAATCTTCATTGGATAAAGGTAGAGGTTACCTTGCAACAGTAATGGTTCAGACAGGAACCCTCCGTATCGGTGATATTATGCTTAGCGGTAGCTTCTATGGCAAAGTGAAAGCAATGTTCAACGAAAGGGGACAAAAAGTAACAGAAGCAGGTCCTTCTACCCCTGTATCTGTACTTGGTTTGAATGGAGCTCCTACTGCAGGTGAGTTGTTCAATGTACTTGACGAAGAAAAAGAGGCTAAAGACTTGGCTAACAAGAGAGAGCAACTTCTACGTATCCAAGGCTTGAGAACTCAGAAACATATTACCCTAGAAGAGATCGGTAGACGTATCGCTATCGGAAACTTCCAAGAACTTAATGTTATTGTCAAAGGTGACGTGGATGGATCTATCGAGGCTCTATCTGACTCATTGATCAAACTATCAACTGAGGAAATTCACGTAAATGTTATCCACAAAGCAGTGGGTGCAATTTCTGAATCAGACGTTCTTTTGGCAGCAGCTTCAAATGCGATTATCATCGGCTTCCAGGTAAGACCTTCTGTAAACGCAAGAAGACTTGCTGAAAAAGAAGAAATCGAAATCCGTCTCTACTCTGTCATCTACGATGCAATCAACGAAGTCAAGAGCGGTATTGAAGGTATGTTGGCTCCTGAAGAGAAAGAAGAAATTGCTGCAACTGCTGAGGTTCGTGAAACCTTCAAAATCTCTAAAGTGGGAACAATCGCCGGATGTATGGTTAAGGAAGGTAAACTTACCCGTAATGCTAAAATCCGCGTAATCCGCGATGGTATCGTAATCTACAGCGGTGTACTTGGTTCACTCAAGAGATTTAAAGACGATGCAAAAGAGGTTAACGCAGGAATGGATTGCGGTCTTAACGTGGAAGGATACAACGATATCAAGATTGGAGATATCATCGAAGCCTATCAAATCGTTGAAATCAAACGTAAACTGTAGCTACCAGTTGCAATAGCAGCAACTCATCTAAACATAAAAAAGCAGCCTTTCGCAGGCTGCTTTTTTTTATATCACAACTACGATACTGACACCGGACAATAGGTTACAAATAGATCAATAAAAACTCCAGGCGTAGTCGGGTGCAACAGTTGCGACTAATTTAACAGTAGTTAAAATAGCATCTACAACGCCTCGATTTGCTCTTTGGTAAGACCTGTGTATTTCATAATTAAATCAATAACCACACCATCTGTCTTCATTTCACGAGCTATAGCATTCTTTTCTTCCTTCACGCCTTTCTCGACACCTATCTCAACACCTCTTTCAATACCTTTTTCCTCGGCAAACTGGATCTGATTCTCTATGTCTCGTTT
>JAZRBT010000241.1:0-19940 GCA_045635245.1 Candidatus Coprenecus sp. | reverse complement strand
AGGTGTTCCGCAGCATACATCCGTTATGTGAGGAAACTCCGAATGAGTACAACGAAGAAGTAACCCTTAAGAATCCCATTAAATGATTTTCTGGGCAAGATCAAGATAATATGGTTCTCGCTCAGAAAATATTTTTTGTATGGTACTTCTCAAAGAATCACCTTGCGCTCCCTCCAACACAGGTCTCTCATCTGCCGCACCACCATCCAGACGTTGGAAAATAGTTTCAAGGTCAGTTTTAAGGTATACACAGTAGGTAAATTTTGAGATAAGTTCACGACATTCTGGGGTCACCACGATACCGCCGCCTAGGGATAGGACAAGAGTACAACGGGTGAAGTTATTGAGGGTGTCGGGATTTTCAGAAATGTGTTCTTCAAGGATTGTTTCAAAACAGTTGAGTTCAATCTCTCGGAATTTTGGTTCTCCGGATTCATTGAAAATTTCTGAAATTTTCTTGCCTTCGTATTCCTCGATATATTCATCAAGATCAATTACGGGTGCGGATAAGGAGTTTCCCAATTCTCGTGCAAGGGTTGTCTTACCAGCCCCCATAAAACCTATAAGAGATATAATCATATTAGAATAGTGTTAATTCTTCATCCATATCAAAGTCAATGACTTCGGTGGTGGTGAATGGTGCTGTGTCTGTATTGTTATCATTGATATCTGAAGGGCTCTCATTTTCTGAAGATGGATCTGAGAGTTCCTCGAATGTGGAATCAATATCACCTATAATATCTTCAGGAATATCTTTGACAATAGGTTCTCCAAATTCAATTGCAGCAATATTCATTCCTGCGCGTTTTCCTTTGGCTTTGTATCCTTTGACAGAGATAAATTCATCAGCATCGATGACGATAGGTTCTTTCGCTTTCTTGCCGGATTGGATAAATTCAACATTCACGGTAGGGAAATGATCTTCGGAAATAGCTATGAATTTCGCTTTTTCATCTGCAGAGACAAAGGATTGTACAGTATTGTCACTCAGCTCAAAGCAGAAACGCTTGATATAGTGGAAACCTTCTTCATCAAGATAGATTGCTGTATAAACCTTTGAAGGATTGAATTTCTCCACTTTCAAAAGTTCCCCCTGGAAGCGGGTATTGAGCTCCAAAGTAGTGGTATAGAATGTTCCATCTTTACAAATGGCAAGAATATGTTCATTCCCTTTGAATTGGCCCAAAAGTTCACCACGACCTTCTTCGTTCAGACGACAGATATCCCAATCGAACCACAAAGACTTGGCTGCAATTGTAGAAACCCCTTCGTGACGGAGCATAATTTTCTGAACAGGGTGCTTGGTAATAATGTTACCCATCGAGCCTTTTCCTTTTATGGCAAGTTTGGAGAAATCGAAATCCATAATAAGTTTCTTCAACTTGGCCTTGGGACGAAGATATACCTTAATGGTTTCTGCCTCTCCGTTAGGATTTACTGTAAACCAGCAAATTGAAGAATCGGGCTTTCCTTGTGTCAAATCATACCACTTGTCGCGGGAAACGCTTGTGACTGCAAATCTCTTGGCATATACGATACCGCCTCTTCCGTCACGATAGGCGACGTTGTAAATAGTTCTCTCATCATTGCGTTTGAAGACTGCAACGTGAATGATGTTTCTCTCGACAAACTGCTTCTCGGTAATTTTTCTGATGGTATAACGGCCATCTTTCAGGAATACCAGAATCTCATCTATATCAGAGCAATCGCATACATATTCGGCATCCTCGATTTTCTTGGCTGACATTCCGATAAAGCCCTCACTCTTATTGACATATAGTTTTGCATTATTTGCAACAACCTTTGTTACCTCGATATTTTCAAACGAGGTAATCTTGGTTCTGCGAGGGAATTTTGCACCATATTTCTCTTTCAAAGAGAGGAAATAATCGATACAATATTGTACCAAATGTTCTAGATGATATTTGATATCTGCCTCTTTCTTCTCGATTGCAGCTATCTTGTCGGTAACCTGTTTGATATCGAATTTTGAAATTTTCTTGACAGGTTTTTCTACAAGTCTGAGGATATCCTCATCTGAGATTGGCTTACGCAACAGATGCTGGAACTCAAGCATAGCCTTCTTGACATCGGCAAGTTGCTTTTCCCAGGATCTTGCATCATTTTCCAACACCTTATAAACCTTATTCTCAAAGAAAATTTTATCGAGTGAGGTATAATGCCAATCTACTCCCAACTCATCGAGTTTTATCTGCAACTCCCTGCGCATCAATTCCTTAGTATGGTCGGTATTATATTTAAGAACCTCGTCAACACCGACAAAGTAAGGATTTTTGTCTATAATCACACAGGTATTTGGAGATACACTCACCTCGCAGTCGGTACAAGCATACAATGCATCTATCGTCTGGTCAGGAGATACATCATTATGAAGCTGGATGACAATTTCCACATTCTCGGCAGTGTTGTCATCTATTTTCTTGATTTTGATCTTTCCTTTATCCTTAGCCTTAAGGATAGAATCAATAATATCGGTAGTGGTCTTTCCGAAAGGAATCTCAGAAATTACAAGAGTATTCTTGTTTACTTTCTGAATCACCGCACGAACTCTCACCTTACCGCCTCTCAGTCCGCGGTTATAGTTTGATACATCTGCAAGACCGCCTGTCGGAAAATCGGGATATAATTCAAATTCCTCTTCTCTGAGATATTGAACTGAAGCATCAATCAATTCATTGAAGTTGTGTGGCAGAATTTTACAAGCCAGACCCACCGCAATACCCTCAGAGCCCTGAGCCAAAAGCAAAGGAAACTTCACCGGAAGATTGACAGGTTCACGGTTTCTGCCGTCATACGAATTTACCCATTCTGTAATTTTGCTGTTGAAAAGAACTTCATTTGCAAATGGGGTAAGTCTTGCCTCGATATAACGACCTGCCGCCGCGGGGTCTCCTGTAAGAATATTTCCCCAGTTTCCCTGACAGTCAATCAACAAATCCTTTTGACCCAATTGTACCAGAGCAGATTCAATAGAAGCATCACCGTGTGGGTGATATGGCATAGTAGCTCCCACAAGAGTTGCCACTTTGTTATATCTGCCATCATCCACAGTCTTCATTGCGTGGAGAATTCTTCTCTGAACAGGTTTCAATCCGTCGGTAATATGCGGTACCGAACGATCCAATATCACATAAGAGGCATAATCCAAAAACCACTCGCGGTACATACCCGAGAGTTTGTACTTTTTGGTGCCATCTGTTATAATTTTATCGTATTTGCTGGTCGAAACCGATTCCTCCTCTATCCCCTCCTCATCGCTCCATACATCATCTAGATCCTCTTCTACTTCTCTACTCATTATTGATTTTTTAACTGTTCGTACAAATATATAAAATTTTCAGGAACTACCTGTCGTATCCGAAAGCCTTCAACTTACGGCTGTCTTCCCTCCAACCGGGATTTACCTTGACAAACAAAGATAGGAAAACCTTCTTCTCGAAGAACTCTTCCATATCTATACGAGCCTGAGTTCCAACCTTTTTCAACATAGCGCCTTTATTTCCGATGATAATTCCCTTTTGAGAATCCCTCATCACATTAATAACTGCACTGATATCATATCTTTCGGCAGACTCCTTAAACTCATCGATTACCACCTCTGTGCAATAAGGAATTTCCTTGGTATAGTTTGTAAGAATCTTCTCACGGATAATCTCCGATGCAAAGAAACGTAGGTTTCTGTCAGTAAGGACATCCTTATCGTACCAAGCCTCACTTTGTGGCAAATGGTGCAAAATTCTGTCAAAAATACCATCCAGACCAAACTTCTCCTGAGCAGAAGCCACCATAATTTCTGCATTAGGAATCAATTCTTTCCACTTCTTGATCAACTCATTGACCTCCTCATTGTTGCTAAGGTCTATTTTATTGATAATTAGAATTACAGGGCAGACAACTCTGTTCAATTTCTCGATGTACTCGATATTCTTGTCGCTTTTCTCCACCACATCGGTTACATACAGAATAATATCTGCATCACCGATTGCAGTTTCTACATAGTCCATCATATTCTGCTGAAGCTTATATGATGGTCTGAGAATACCGGGAGTGTCAGAGTAAACTATCTGATAATCATCTCCATTGACAATACCCATAATTCTGTGGCGGGTAGTTTGTGACTTGGCAGTGATAATTGAAAGACGCTCCCCTACCAATGCATTCATCAATGTAGATTTTCCCACATTGGGATTACCGATGATATTTACAAAACCGGCACGATGTATCTTATTACTCATACATATTCATTTTCAACATTACCACCTCTTCCTCGCTTAGGAATCTCCATTGTCCGCGGCTCAAATTCTTCTTGGTCAGACCGGCAAAATAAACTCTGTCAAGCTTTTTCACTTTGTAGCCCAATGCCTCGAACATTCTTCTTACGATACGGTTCTTTCCAGAGTGGATTTCAAGTCCTACCTGATCCTTGCTCTCTCCGACATAAGTAGCCTCATCTGCATAAGCCTTTCCATCTTCCAAATCAATACCGGTGGTAAGTTTGGTCATATCGGTTCCTTTAAAATTGCGGTCAAGGGTAACTTGATAGATTTTCTTCTTCTGATATGAAGGATGGGTCAATTTTTCTGCCATCTCTCCGTCGTTTGTAAACAACAATACACCTGTGGTCGATTTGTCAAGACGACCGATAGGATAAACTCTCTCAGGACACATAGCCTTGCTGATGAGCTCCATAACATTTCTCTCAGCGTGAGGATCACTCATTGTTGTCACAAAATCTTTTGGTTTATTCATCACGATATAAACCTTTCTTTCACCTTTAATTCTCTCCCCGTTAAAGCGGATATCGTCATCAAAAGTAACTTTTACCCCCATTTCAGTAACAATCTCTCCATTTACAGAGACAAGACCTGCCTTGATATATTCGTCAGCATCTCTTCTTGAACAAATTCCCGAGTTTGCAATAAACTTGTTCAAACGGATTGAACCATCATTTGGAACGACCTCCTTGGGTTGGGTTCTCTTGGGTGCTCTGTTGCCAAAACCGCTGCCGCTTCTTGTTCCTCTTTCAGGACGCTCTCTTTTATCGAAACGATCTTTCTTCTCAAAACGGTCTCTTTTTTCAAAGCGGTCTCTTTTTTCAGAGCGCTCGCCTCTTTCTGTACGCTCACCACGTCCAAAAGGTTTCTCAGATTTTCCTCTTGAACTGAATCGATCCTTTTTCTCAAAACGATCACTTTTTTCAAAACGGTCTCTCTTTTGAGATGACCCTACACTTCTTTTTGCTGGAGTTGCTCCGTCTTTCTTTGTTACTTTAATACGAGGTCTCATATATTTTTTATCAAATTTGTCGGCAAAGGTATGATTTTAAAGAGATATTTCCTACATTTACAAATGATTTATTAGAATGAGGGGAAGGTATGAGGAAAATCGATCTCACAAATGGCTATAAGTCTATAACAGCCAACAAATTACGTTCAGCAATAACCATTTCGTTGATAACTATGGGCATATCTGCAATGGTTGCCATCAAAAGTTCTATAGGGGCAATCGAAACTCACCTTGCAGATACTTACCGGCAAATGGGCTCCGACATCACTTACATTGAGGGGAAAAAGGATAGTCCGCTGCTCCTGCACCAGGCCAGACAGTTTGCCAAAGAATACAATTCTCCCGAGTGCATCGGTCTCTTCGGCAGTGGTACTTTCACTGCCTGCGCAGAGTTCCAAGGAAATTCAACACCACCTTTTTGTGAAATTTGTGCGGTAAATAAGGAGTACATTTCCATTTCAAACTATGAAATTGGAGAGGGGCGCAATTTCAGCTGCAGAGAGATTTCCATTGGGGCAGACTGCTGCATAATCGGAAACAGTATTGCAGCAGAACTATTCTCCAAAAACTCTCCGATTGGAAGTAAAATCGAGATATCGGGGAAAAAATTCCTGATCATCGGAAAACTGGAAAAAGGGAATGACAATTCAAAAGGGGGAATTGACAACAAAATTCTGATTCCATTGCACAATACCATTTTCGAGAGCAAATCCCACCCTACAGATTATCAAATTGTTATCCAGGAGGAGAAGAATTATGCAGAGCCTCTTTTCAGAAAGATAAGAACCCTTTCTCCGGGTAACAAAAAGGATTATAACATCGAACGGAGTGAACAACTGATGGAAGAATTCAATGGAAACATTTCACTTGTGGAGAGAGCTGCTGCGATTATCAGCATCGTTACTCTTATCGGAGCGGCAATAGGACTGATGAATATAATGCTGATCCAGGTTGGAGAGAAACAAAGGGAATTCGGAATAAGAAAAGCCATCGGAGCGAGAAACTCAGAGATAAAGATACAAGTATTGACCGAAGCAGTGATGCTATCTCTCGCAGGAGCTGTTTTTGGAATAACTTTCGGAATTGTTATCAGTATTCTTATTACACAATACCTCGAGTGCCCGTTCCACCTGTCGTGGAGCGCGATACTTTACTCTATAATCTCGTGCTTGTGCGTAGGGATCTTTTCAGGATATATCCCGGCCAAAAAAGGGGCAGAAGAATCTATTGTTGATTCTCTAAAAGCCCGATAAGGCGATAAGTGTGCATAGCCTGCAATTCGAGCCAGGTCTGACCTCCAATATACTTTGCTGATAGCTCCTGAAGAGCCTGTTCAGAGAAAAGAGGCTCCTTGTAATTAGCCTCGATGACGATTTTGCCTCCTAAGAGCGATTTATCGAACAACTCCACCGGCGAAGAGATTGCATACACCACCACATCTGCTCCGGCGATCCCTTCAGGCAATTGTTCCAAAGAGAGAACCTCAACATCCCCTCTGACTCCTCGAGGATTGTTGAATTTCAGGTTGAACAAAAATTGAGAAACTCTGCTTTGGGTACGATTATAAATGAATACCTTGCAATCATTCTCCAAGGCTGCTGCCACTGCAGCTTTTGCTGCCCCTCCACAACCTGTCACCACCACTCTCTTTCCTTGTGGAATCAGCTGTTTCAGAGCAAGATAATCTGTATTATATGCAGTCACCACCCCCTCATCGTCTTTTATCAGAAGATTTGTAGCCATTATCCTCTCCACAGGATACGAATACTCATCTGCCAAAGCCAGAGCATCCTCCTTATAGGGAGTTGTGACATTCACCGCAACATATTCATTATAAAATGTTTCTGCCGCCAATGAGAAATCATCCGTATCGATAAGATCGTAAGAATATTGCTCCAGAACTGAAGAATTCTGAGCGAAAGTATCATAAAACAATTTAGGGCTGCCACTATGAGCAATCGGATAACCAATAAGACCGATTTTCTTCATAATCTCTACTGTTTGCAAGAACGCTGGCGCAACGCCTCATAACAAAGGACTGCCATTGAGACCGACACATTCAAAGAATCGACAATACCATTCATAGGTATCAGAATCTTCTTATCGGAAGCATCCCTCCACTGCTGCGACAGACCATGTGCCTCTGTTCCCAGAACAATCGCTGTCGGAGCACAGAAATCGGCATCATAATAGACCTTGGAATCTTGAAGTTGAGCCGTATAGATATTGATTTTTGATTTTTTGAGCCAAGCAATAGTCTCGGCAGAAGTCGCTGCCACCACCTTTAAGGAAAATATTCCCCCAAGACTCGCTCTGATAAGATTAGGGTTATACAGATCAGTTCTGGGATCACAAACAATGACAGCATCCACACCGCAAGCATCGGCACTGCGCAAAACTGCACCCAGATTTCCTGGTTTCTCCACAGATTCGAGCACCACCACCAAAGGAGACTCACCCAAATCCAAAGAGTCGAGGGTAATCATTTGTCCCATCTTCACCAATGCTACAACTCCCTCTGTACCACCGCGATATGCAATTTTATCATAACAGGCGGGAGAAAGTTCATACACAAATGGATCTCCCTCAAACGGTATATCATCCAACGAGATAATCTCTGGACAATAAAAAATAGAGAAGAGAGAATATCCCGCCTTTATACAGCGAGATACCTCTCTTACTCCTTCTACGACAAATAAACCTCTTTCACTGCGCAAGCGGGAACTCCCCTCAAGAGCAACTACCTCCTTGATCTTAGGATTTGAGAGCGAGGTTATTTTATCTATTCTCATATTTATATTATTCTTGTTCCTGTTCTTCGTTCTTTGGAGCACTCTTTTCAGGGCGCATTTGAGGGAAGAAGAGAACATCCTGGATAGTAGATGAATTGGTCATAAACATTGTCAGACGGTCGATACCGATTCCCAAACCAGATGTAGGAGGCATACCATATTCCAATGCTCTGACAAAGTCCATATCGATGAACATTGCTTCGTCATCACCTTTATCCTTAAGTTTCAATTGTTCTTTAAATCTGTACAATTGGTCGATAGGGTCATTCAACTCACTGTAAGCATTTGCCAGCTCCTTACCATTGACAAACAACTCAAATCTCTCAGTAAGAGAAGGTTCACTTCTATGACGTTTTGTCAAAGGTGAAGTTTCCCAAGGGTAGTCTGTAATGAAAGTAGGCTGAATCAAATGTTTCTCACAATACTCTCCGAAGATAGCATCAATAAGTTTGCCAACTCCCATAGTGTTATCCACTTCGATATGAAGGTCCTGACAAACTTTACGAAGTTGATCTTCGTCCATACCTTTGACATCCACTCCGGCATACTCCTTAATGGCATCCAGCATAGGAAGTCTTCTGTATGGAGCCTTGAACTCGATTTCCTTATCTCCGATTGTAAGATTTGTTTTGCCATTTACGGCAATTGCCACCTTTTCCAACATTGTCTCCACAAAATTCATCATCCACAAATAATCCTTGTATGCAACATAAATTTCCATACAGGTAAATTCGGGATTGTGAGTCTTGTCCATACCCTCATTGCGGAAATCTTTTGCAAACTCATAAACACCGGCGAAACCTCCGACTATCAAACGTTTCAAGTACAACTCGTTTGCAATTCTCAAATACAATGGAATATCGAGAGCATTGTGGTGAGTGATAAAAGGACGGGCATTCGCTCCTCCGGGGATAGACTGAAGGATTGGAGTTTCCACCTCCAGAATACCGTGCTGTGCAAAATATTCGCGCATTGTCGAGATAATTTTGCTTCTCTTCAAGAATACATCCTTAACCTTGGGATTTACAATAAGATCGACATATCTCATTCTATATCTCAATTCAGGATCAGAGAAAGCATCATATACCTCGCCCTCTTTCTCTTTTACAATAGGCAGCACTCTCAACGACTTACTCAATACTTTAATCTCCTTGGCGTGGATAGAAAGTTGACCTGTCTGGGTAATGAATGCAAAACCCTTGATACCAATGATATCACCAATGTCAAGAAGTTTCTTGAAAACAGTGTTATACATTGTCTTATCTTCTCCGGGGCAAATTTCATCTCTCTTTACATAGACCTGAATTCTTCCTTCTGAGTCCTGCAACTCGACAAAAGCGGCAGCACCCATAATTCTACGGCCCATAATTCTACCTCCGATAGAGACATTCTCGAAAGGACATTTCTCAGGATCGTACTTTTCCTTTATTTCAGTTGTAGTTGTATTGACATCAAACAATTCTGCAGGGTAAGGTTCGATTCCCAATTCCCTCAATTTCTCAACGGCATCACGCCTGTTCTGTTCCTGTTCGTTGAATTCTCTTGTTTCCATATTATTAAAAGTATATCGTTTTAGAGTTGTCTATTTTGGATTAGAAAAGTGATGAATCAATTACAACACCTTCATAAGTTGTAGCACCTTGTGCATTCTTAGCCTCAATCAAGAATACATAGTCACCTACAGGTACATCATTGTAAACAAAGTCAAGACCATCAGCAGTTTTGGCAACGCTTAGCTGATCAGCTGAAATTTCGTGTAGCCAGAAGAATGCTTTGATTGCTTCCCAACCTTGGTCAATGTAAGGTTCGCAAGAAGCATAGCTTGCTGTACCGTATGACAAAATTGCTGTAGAAGCATCAGCTTTCACATTGATAATCATTGAGTAAACACCTTCTTCATAAGTAATGATAGGGTCAGCGATAGTGATTACAGGTGCTTCATTGGTAGGAGTCAAGGTTGTAAACTCTTCTGAAACATAGGTCCAGTCATAGATATTTGTAGGGTCAGTGCTGGTAGGATCTACATAGAATGCCATAGCCACATAGTCTGTAGAGTGTTTCAAACCTGTTGCAACAACTTGGCCTTCACCTTGTTGAGCAAGAGCTTGCAACATCTCTCCAATACCTGATGTATATCCCAATTCAAAAGAGTGGTTTTGCATACCATAATAAGTATAAATCATCACGTCGTCACCGAACTCATCATACAAGCTCTTTTCCATACAGTAATAGAACCAATACTCTTGGTCATTACCTGGAGTTACTGTAAAGGTAACACCTGTATAATCGGGAGTCAGGTTAGAAATTGTCATTGAATGGTCAACAACCTCATCTTTGGTTGTGAAGGTTTCTTTATAGATTGTTTTAATCTCCTCAGGTGCAATATATTCGAAAGCTACTGCCAAATACTCATAGTTAGGAGACAATCTTTCAAGATCCATAGACTTGATTCCTGTGTAAACATAATCTGCCTGATTAGGATTTTCATATAGGTATTGAATCAAAGCAACATCGTCAGTGATGTTCAATGTTTCCAATTCAGAAGTGGTAATAACTCTTGCAAAATACTGAGTTTCATTATCTGAAGGGATGAACTCCACAGTAGCGGTAGTAGCCTCTACATTTTTGGCATTGATTTGAAGAGCAAAACCATCTTCAGCAGAAGGGGTAAGGGTAATTTCCAACTCAGCCCACTCAGACTCACCATCTTTTCCTACAGCCTTAACTGCAAAAGTATAGATACTTGTTTCAAGTTCATTATAGGTTACGATAGTTTCAGAAGTAGTTTGTTCAGCTGAATCATCCAAAGTATAAACATAACTTGTTGCACCTTCTACAGGTTGCCAAGAAACTGTGAATGATGATGATGTTTGTTCAAGAACAATTACCTCCGGCTTATCCAATGTCGAAGGGGTGCTTTTCTGACAGCCCACAAGCAACACTGTCAAAGCAAAAAACAATACAAAAAACTTTTTAATCATAGTTAGACTTATTAATGAATTTTGTGCAATTATAAAAATAAAAAATATAGTATTCAAAAATTCTTTGCAAATGTTGCGATTTTCCGTACTTTTGCAAAATATGGCAATTGATAGAAAATGGATAGTCAAAGAATCGGGTAATCCGGCAGTCATTCGCCAACTCTCTTCAGAGTTGGGGATAGACCACGTTTTGGCTAATCTATTGGTGCAACGAAATATCACCACCAGCGAACAAGCCAGAGAGTTCTTCAGACCCGAACTTTCCAAACTTCACGACCCTTTCCTTATGAAAGATATGGACAAAGCGGTCGAGCGTCTGAGCAGAGCCATTGACTCCGGAGAAAAAATTCTTATCTACGGAGACTACGATGTGGACGGAACCACAGCAGTGGCACTTCTCTACACATTCATCAGAAATTTCAATCCCAATGTCGAATATTATATACCTGACAGATACGACGAAGGTTATGGTATTTCGTACAAAGGAATAGATTGGGGAGCCGATAACGGATATACCCTTATTATATCATTGGACTGCGGAATCAAAGCGGTCGAGAAAGTGAGTTACGCGAAAGAGAAAGGGATGGATTTCATCATTTGTGACCATCACCTACCAGGAGACGAACTCCCTGACGCATACGCAATTCTTGACCCCAAAAGAGGAGATTGCACATATCCATTCGATGACCTTTCGGGTTGCGGTGTAGGCTTTAAACTTATTCAGGCTTACGCACAATATAAAGGCTACCCTTTCGCGTGGGTCGAAGCATACCTGGATCTGGTAGTTGTAAGCATTTCTGCCGATTTGGTTTCGATGACAGGAGAAAACAGAATCCTTGCTTACTATGGCCTTCAAAGACTTAATGAAGCCCCCAGCAAAGGATTGATGTCCATCATCAAACTTTCGGGACTTGAAAACCATAAAATCACCATTGACGATATCGTCTTCAAGATTGGTCCCCGTATCAACGCTGCAGGAAGAATGGAATCGGGAAGAACAGCTGTCCACCTTTTGGTTTCAAGAAATGACAAAGAGGCTAAAGAGATTGGAGCAGCCATCAACACCCACAACAACGACAGAAAAAATATCGATAAGGAGATCACCAAAGAGGCTATTGAATCGGTAAAAAGGGAAAAAGACCACCTGAACAAAAAGGCAACAATCGTCTTTGACCCCAAATGGCACAAAGGTGTGGTAGGTATCGTGGCATCAAGACTGGTCGAAGCATTCTACCGTCCCACAATCGTCCTTACCGAATCCAACGGACTTATTACCGGTTCTGCAAGAAGTATTGCAGGATTTGACTTATACGAAGCGATCGAGGAGTGTTCTGAATTCCTTGAAAACTTCGGAGGACATATGTATGCTGCAGGACTTACCCTTAAAAAAGAAAATCTTGCTCCATTCAGCGAGAAATTTGAAAAGGTTGTTGCAAGAAGAATCACTGACGATATCCTTACACCTATTGTAAATATCGACACATATCTCGACTTCAAGCAGATTACCCCCAAGTTCTTCAGAATATTGAAACAATTCCAACCTTTCGGTCCCGGAAACCTTTCACCTGTATTCATTACAGAAAATGTTTATGACAACGGAAACGGAAGAAAAGTCGGATCAGAAAGCGGACATATGAAATTGGAACTCATCCAGGAAGATGAGCCTTACAGACACATTTCAGCCATCGCTTTCAACAGAGCAGAACATTACGAACATCTCCACGCCGGAAATCCTGTGGATGTATGTTACTCCATCGCCGAGAACTACTACAGAGGAATAGCAAATATCCAACTGAGAGTCAAAGACATAAAGAAAAAGGAGCTTTTCTAAGCTCCTTTTTCTTTTATTATTTCTTAACTCTCTCGTCCAACTCAAGTTGCGGTTTGGCATCAGAAGCACGACTCAGCAAGAACGCCAGCAGAATCGACACCCCGGCCAAAGCGATAAAGAGATATTCTGCATTAATTGCATTGCCGGTCTTATCCAATATTCTTCCGACAATTACCGGAACAAGCATCATTCCCATATTCTGAATCCAATACATCAGAGAGAACGCTGTGCCCAAATTTTTCTCAGGAATAATCTTTGGTATTGAGGGCCACATCGCAGCAGGAACCAAAGAATAACCGAGTCCCAACATACCGATTCCTATAAAACCGAACACCGGAATACTTGGTGCAAATGCTATGGTCAAATGGGCAATCAGCACCAATACCGAACCAAGAATCATTATTTTGGTTCCCTTCCCTACTCTATCTACCATTGCTCCGAACAATGGGGCAAAAACAAGAGTAAAGAAAGGTATCATAGCCACCATCAGCGAAGCGGTTTCCCCATCTATATCAAAACGGGGCATAATGATGGATGTCGCAAATTTTCTGAAAGATATTATGCAACAATAGAAGAATACGCACAATAGTGCAATCAGTACAAACTCTCTGTTGGTAAGCACTTTTATTACATCAGAGAATCTGAATCTATCCTTTTTGGCAGCCACCTCTCCTGCAGCACTTTCCTGTGCCACAAGTTGTCGGTCGAGTCGGATATCCATTGCCACAAACATAGCCCACACTATCAAGCCCACCAAAATTATCGCAAGACCGATATACGCAGGTTTTGAAGTCTCTGAAAATGGGACGTTTCCCTGAACATTCACAATTTGAGGAACAATCACCATTGCCAAAGCTGTACCAAAACGGGCTAAAGCCAATTGAACCCCCATAGCCAGAGCCATCTCCTTCCCTTTGAACCATTTTGCAATGGAACGATTTACCACAACCCCTGCTATCTCACTGCCCAGACCAAAAATTGCACATCCGGCACAAGCTACCCACACCGACGGTTTTGCAAAATATTTTCCCAAAAACAAATTCAATGAACTGCTATGGAATGACTCGGAAACAGAATATGTAATCATAAACGCACCTAGAGCCATCAGACCGACAAATATAGAACCTGTAATTTTGATTCCCCACCTGTCGAGCAACATTCCGCATACAATCAGTCCGCCCCATACGCACAAAAGCGAGTATGAACCTTTGAAAAACCCATAATCTCCTGAAGACCATCCTAAATCAAGAGCCTCAGGATGCTGGAAAATATGGCTGATTGTAGAAAAAATATCATCAAAAAAATAAGATGCGAACATCGGTAGAGCCAAAAACAAGAGTACCGCCCAGCGGGCAGTACTCGAATCTCTCAATGTTCTAAAAAGCTTAGAAGTCATATTTGATAGTTATGTTATTTCTTAACATTAGGAAGTTCCATTCCGTATCCTTTAACAGAGTCTTCTCTCTTAAGCCAGATACCAAGCAACAATGCGATGATACCAAATGATGAGAAGATAATCATAGGAACGGTATATCCTCCGGTTGAATCCAAAGCTTTACCGATAACGATAGGAGTCAGGAACAAACCGATATTTTGGATCCAGAAAATCAAACAATATGCAGAACCCAAAATTTTAGAGTCAATAATTTTTGGAACTGAAGGCCATAGAGCTGCAGGAACCAATGAGAATGATACTCCAAGGATAAGGATAAGAGTTGTAGCAAACCATTTGTAAGGGAACATAGGCAATAGGAATGCGAAGCTCAAGTGGCAGCAAATCATAATTATAGCACCCAACATAAGCATTGAAGCACCTTTACCTTTATAGTCGATGAACGCACCAAGGAATGGAGTAAGCAGCATTGCCAAAATAGGGAAGAAACTGAACAATTGAGATGCAGCATTAGCCTCAATATTCAATGTGATTTCCAAGAAGTTTGGAGCATAACGCTGGAATGGGAAGATTGCTGAGTAGTACAATACGCACAACAAAGCCACCAACCAGAACATTTTGCTTGAAAGGATTTTACCAAGGTCTTTGATTTGGAATTCTTCTTCAGAAGCAGCCTCTTCTTTCTTAAGACCTTGAGAAATCATTTGTTTGTCAAGTTTCTTATCCATCAAAGAGAACACAGTGTAGCAAATAAGACCGATAAGCAACAATACTGTACAGAAAGCAACAGGAGCTACAACTGAGTTATCGAATTTTGCAGAAATGATAGGAGAAGTCCACATAACAGCGAACACACCAAGACGTGCGATAGCCATTTCGATACCCATTGCAAGAGCCATCTCTTTACCTTCAAACCATTTTGCAATAGATTTTGAAACAGTTGTACCTGCCATTTCACAACCACAACCGAAAATCATAAAACCAAGACAAGCCAATTTGGCGGTACCGGGAAGAGCTACCCACCAACTATCCAACCAAGCTGCAAAAGAAGTGGTTTGGAACCAGTCTGAAATAGCAACAAATTTGATAGTAGCACCGATAACCATCAATGAAGCAGATAGAATACCGGTAAAACGGATACCCATTTTATCAAGGATAATACCCGCAAAAATTAGGAAGAAACAGAATACATTAAGGAAATACTCAGATGCAGCATAAGTGCCGAACACTGTGCTATCCCAATGCAAATTAGTCTCTACTAGTGATTTAAGTGGTGACATAACATCCACAAACATGTAGGCAAAGAACATCATCAATGCTACAAGAATCAATGCTGTCCATCTTACAACACCACTGTCATTTAGCAATTTCGCCTTTTCTTGAATTTTATTCATTTCTACGTGATTTTATAGGTTAATAAAGATATTTTTTTCAAAAGTACCCATTTTGCCTTAAAAGACAAATTTTTTTCCTATATTAGCAGTTCATTTTAATTGTTATAATTATGTCATTGAATAAAGTTTTATTGATAGGAAATGTGGGTAAAGACCCAGAAGTGAGACATTTGGAAAGCGGAGCCGTTACTGCATCTTTTTCTTTAGCGACTTCAGAAAGATATAAAGACCGTAATGGAGAGGTTAAAGACCAGACAGAATGGCATAATATCGTATGTTGGAGAGGACTTGCCGAAATCGTTGAGAGATATGTAAAAAAAGGAACACAACTCTACATCGAGGGCAAAATCAGAACCCGTTCATACCAGGACAGAGACGGCAACACAAAATATATAACAGAAATCAACGCTGACGATATCAGATTCGTAGGACGTAAATCTGACAACGAATCAAACTACTCCAATGGCGGCGGATACTCCAACGGAGGATATTCATCACCTGCCCAGTCAGCACCTGCTCCAGTAGCACAAACCCCTGTTCAAAAGCCTCAGGCGAGCTCATTCAACACCCCTGTTGACGACATAGGTGATGACTTGCCATTCTAACAAGCAGTAAAAACAAAAATCAAAATATTACAATAAAAGATATGACACCAAAAGCTCAATTAGATGTTGTTCTCGGACTTCAATGGGGAGATGAAGGTAAAGGTAAAATCGTAGATGTTCTTGCAGACACCTATGAAGTGGTTGCAAGATTCCAGGGAGGCCCCAACGCAGGACACTCCCTAAAATTTGAAGACACAACATTTGTTCTTCACTCTGTTCCTTCCGGAATCTTCAGAGAAAACTCCACAAACATTATAGGAAATGGAGTTGTATTGGACCCCATCATTTTTGAAGAGGAATGTCGCTCTTTGGAAAAAATCGGAGTTCCCGTCAGAGACCGTATCAAAATATCGAAGAAAGCACATCTTATCATCCCTACACACAGAATCCTGGATGCAGCATCTGAAAGCTCTAAGGGAAAAGAGAAAATCGGTTCAACACTAAAAGGTATCGGCCCTACATATATGGACAAGACCGGCCGTAACGGACTAAGAGTCGGAGATGCCCTTGCTGCCGATTTCAGAGACAGATTTGAAAAACTAAGAAGCAAACATATCGCAATTCTGAAACAATACGATTTCGAATACGACCCACAAACCAACATTGAGCAATGGATGGAGTCTATCGAATATCTTAAAACATTTGAATTGGTAGACGGAGAATACCTTGTAAACCAAGAGCTTGCAAAAGGAAGAAAAGTATTGGCAGAAGGAGCTCAAGGTTCTATGCTCGATATCGACTTCGGTTCATATCCTTTCGTAACATCTTCTACCACAACCTGTTCAGGTGCTTGTTTAGGACTTGGAGTATCTCCTTCATCTATCGGAGATGTGTTCGGTATCTTCAAAGCATACTGTACAAGAGTAGGTAGCGGACCATTCCCTACAGAATTGTTTGACGAAACAGGAGAAACCCTCAGAAGACAAGGACACGAGTTCGGTGCCACCACCGGCCGCTCACGCAGAACAGGATGGTTGGACCTTGTAGCTCTCAAATATGCCATTATGATCAACGGCGTTTCCAAACTGATTATGATGAAAGCCGATGTAATGGATAACTTCGAGACTATCAAAGTCGCTACAAAATATATCGTAGATGGAAAAGAGACCGATCAGGTTCCTTACGACACTTACGCTGAAGTTACTCCGGTCTATAAAGAATTCAAAGGTTGGAACACTCCTTTGTCACATATCAGAAAAGAGGAAGATCTTCCTGTTGAATTCCGCGAATATGTAGAATTCATTGAAAAAGAAACAGGAGTTCAGATTTCTGTTATCTCATTAGGACCTGACAGAGCTGAGACCATTATCAGATAATTCCCCGCGATGAGATTTCTTGAGAATGTAAACTCTCCTGAAGACCTTAAAAATTTATCAGTCGACCAACTACAAACACTTTGTCAGGAAATCAGACAATATATGATAGAGTGTTGTGCCAAGAACCCCGGACACCTGGGATCAAGTCTTGGCACAGTTGAATTGACTGTGGCGCTTCATTATGTCTACGACACCCCAAAAGACAAACTGATTTGGGATGTTGGCCATCAGGCATACGCACACAAAATAATAACAGGACGCAGAGAGGCATTCAAAACAAATCGCAAATACCAGGGAATCAGTGGATTCCCAAAAATTTCCGAGAGCGAATATGATGCTTTCGGAGTCGGACACTCCTCTACCTCCATCTCTGCAGCACTCGGAATGGCTGCAGCTGCCCAATTGACCCAAAGCCAGGAGAAAGTCATTGCCGTAATTGGCGACGGAGCCCTGACCGGAGGATTGGCATACGAAGGATTGAACAATGCCGGATTTCTCAAATCAGATATATTGGTCATAGTCAATGACAACCAGATATCGATAGACCATGGTTCTGGAGGAATGCACGAATATCTTGTCAAAATTTCGACATCTCCTACATACAATAAGGTAAAGAACAAAGTTTGGAACTCTTTCGGACCCTCCAAGTTCAGGGAATTCATCCAAAGGTTCCATAGCAGCACCAAAGCTGCGATCATAAGCACCGGTTCAATTTTTGAATCGCTCGGATTCCGTTACTTTGGAATCATTGACGGACACAATCTGGAAGAACTCACATCTACCCTTTCCAACCTGAAAGAGATTTCAGGTCCAAAATTGTTGCACATCAAGACTATCAAAGGTAAAGGATACAAACCTGCCGAGGAAAATCAGATTGTATGGCACGCCCCCGGCACATTCGATCCCGAGACAGGTACCAGAATTGTAAAAAAAGATTCTGTTTCCCGCTATCAGGACGTATTCGGCGAAACATTGCTCGAACTTGCCAGAAAAAATGAGAAAATCGTGGCAATCACCCCTGCAATGGCTACAGGTTGCGGAATGGACCTGATGGCAAAAGAGATTCCACAAAGAACATTTGACGTGGGAATAGCCGAGCAACACGCTGTCACCTTTTCAGCAGGACTCGCTGCAGCAGGAATGCTTCCCATATGCAATATCTACTCCTCATTTATGCAAAGGGGATACGACAATATTATACACGATGTAGCCCTGCAGAAACTCAAAGTGATATTCTGTCTCGACAGAAGCGGCATTGTAGGAGAAGACGGAGCAACTCACCACGGTGTATTCGATATGTCATACCTCAGACCCATACCGAATCTTGCCATCGCATCTCCACTAAATGAAAAAGAATTGAGAGATCTTTTGTACTCTTCCACACTGCCCGAATATCCTACTATTATAATAAGGTATCCCAGAGGCAAAGGATCAGGAGCAAAATGGAAAGAAGAACCATTTGAAAAAATTCCATTTGGAAAAGGAAGAATGCTCCGTGAGGGAAAAGATATGGCAATCCTCTCAATCGGTCCTATCGGAAACACCGCAGACAAGGTAATTGAGATGGCCGCAGAGCAAGGAATATCGATCGCACACTACGATGTAAGGTTCCTTAAACCTCTCGACAAAGATGCAATCGAAGAAATTTGCGACAAATTTGACAAAATTATCACCATCGAAGATGGCACAATAGCAGGCGGATTATACGGAGCAGTGACCGAATTGGCCGCCGAGAGAAAAAAAGTTTACAAAATTCTCGGAATAGGAATTCCGGATAAATTCGTCGAACAAGGCACAGTATCAGAACTTTACGATGAATGCGGTATGAGCGCCGAGAAAATTTTTGAAAAAGTTTTGCAATTTTTTTAAAAAAAACTTTGGAATTGTTTAGAAATGCTCTATATTTGCAATCCCAAAAACAAGCCGATGTAGCTCAGTTGGCCAGAGCAGCTGATTTGTAATCAGCGGGTCGGGGGTTCGAATCCCTCCATCGGCTCAAAGTTCCTTGAGAATTTTAGGGGAGATACCAAAGTGGCCAACTGGGGCAGACTGTAAATCTGCTGGCGCACGCCTTCGGAGGTTCGAATCCTTCTCTCCCCACTAAAAGTTCCTCTGGGATTTCTCTAGTTCAGATCTAATCGATTGGATCGAACGGGAAATCAAAGCAAGGGAACATTTTTTTTTGCGGAAGTAGCTCAGTCGGTAGAGCATCAGCCTTCCAAGCTGAGGGTCGCGGGTTCGAACCTCGTCTTCCGCTCTCAAAAAGCCAGTGTAGCTCAGGGGTAGAGCGCTTCCTTGGTAAGGAAGAGGTCATGAGTTCA
>JAZRBT010000240.1:0-2386 GCA_045635245.1 Candidatus Coprenecus sp. | reverse complement strand
GTACTTGTTCTTCAATATTTCAATCAACTTTATTATTCCGATTTACTCTCTCGCTTCTGCCCTTCAGCACTGTTTCTCTCGAAATGGACCGCAAAGATATGGCACTTTTTCTTTACCTCCAAATTTTTTTGCAACTTTTTTTTAAAAATTTTTGAATTTTTTTGCGGGTTTTTCGTAAATCACTGACCTACACCACTTTGAAATTTTAAAAATTTTTAAGGAAGATTTTCTATTTTTTAGGATAGTTGCTCACCCTGTTTATCTGTCCAGATAAAATCGAGAATTCCCATTTCTCCGGACGCTGTTATATTAATAGATACTTTATATTTCTTTTTCCATTTTCTAAGGATGGAGTTGAACATTCCTTTTGTAAGGTAAGCCTCCACCAATGGATTTACTTGAAGACCGAATGCCACCAGTCCTTTTTCTTTTACATAGAACGCCAACTGACGCTCGATGGTTTCATCTATCAATATGCTTGATGAAATCTTGCCCGTTCCGTGGCAGGTAGGACAAGTCTCCATAGTCTCTATCTCTGTTGCAGGACGCACCCTTTGACGGGTAATCTGCATCAGACCAAATTTAGTTAAAGGCAATATATTGTGTTTTGCCCTATCATTAGCCATCAGCTCCTGCATCTTCTTCAGAAGTGCATTTCTATTTTCACCTGAGTCCATATCGATGAAATCAACAATAATGATTCCACCCATATCTCGCAGTTTGAGCTGACGTGCAATCTCCTGAGCAGCGTGACAGTTTACATCAAATGCATTTTGCTCTTGATCCTTTCCCGTTTTGACACGGGTTCCACTATTTACATCCACTACGTGGAGAGCCTCTGTATGTTCAATCACCAAGTATGCCCCTTGTTTAATAGGAACAACTTTTCCGAAAGCAGATTTAATCTGTTTGGTAACCTCAAAATGGTCTAAAATAGGTTCGTGCCCTTTGTAGAGTTTTACAATTTTTTCATACTCGGGCAAAATAGTCGAAATGTATTCCTTTACTTCCTGGAAAACGGTTTCATCGTTTACATATATATTAGTAAAGGAGTCATTCAATAAATCTCTAAGGATCGTGGTAGTCTTGCTATTCTCTGTAAAGAGAAGTTCCGGCACATTCTTATAAGCCATCTTACTCCACGAATCTTCCCATTTTTTTACCAACAATTTCAATTCAGCATCCAACACTGCAGCATTCTTTCCCTCTGCAGCAGTTCTTATTATCACTCCATAATTTGGAGGAAGTATGCTGTAAATCAATCTTTCCAAACGCTTTTTCTCCTCTTTCGACGAAATTTTCTGAGATACACTGATCTTATCACCAAAAGGGAGCAGCACAATATTTCTACCGGCGATAGAAATTTCACCGGTTAGTCTTGAACCTTTTGTAGAAATAGGTTCCTTTACGATTTGAACAATAATAGGCTGACCGGGAGTCAGGACATTTTCAATCTTCCCCTCCTTCTCCAGGACATTGTTGACATCTACTGTTGAAAAGAACTGCTTGTAATCTCTGTTGGGATTCATCTGTTTGACAAAATAGTCAAAAGCCTTGAAGTTCAATCCCAAATCAAGATAGTGTACGAAAGCATCTTTTTTATCTCCGATATCAACAAAGGCTGCATTTAGTGTAGGAATAAGTTTTTTTACTTTGCCCAAATAAACATCGCGCAAAGAAAAAGCACGGTCGGTGTTAGCCTCTTTATTGAGCTCCACCAAACGATGATCCTCCAAAAGTGCAATAACTGTCTCCTGCTGATTTACGTCTATTATTAGATCTTTCTCCATTTCTTTGTAAAAAAAAATCTAAAGCGGACTAAGCGCTTTAGATTTAGATTAGCATATTAATGGCCGCTTATCTCTTTTTATGTCTATTCTTACGCAAACGTTTTTTACGTTTGTGTGTAGCCATTTTATGTCTCTTTCTTTTTTTTCCGCTTGGCATATCTTTATAATTATTTAGTTACGTTTTCTTTAACTTGATTCAAGAAGGTTTTTGAAGGCTTGAATGCAGGAATGTAGTGTGCAGGAATAATGATGGTTTTCTCTTTAGAGATGTTACGAGCAGTTTTTTGAGCACGTTTCTTTGCTGTGAAACTACCAAAACCTCTTAGATAAACGCTATTATCTTTAGCAACTGAAGCCTTAACAGTATCCATAAACGCCTCTACTACTCTCTGAACATTTTGTTTCTCAAGACCGGTAGCTTTGGCTACTTCATTTACGATATCAGCTTTTGTCATTTTATAATGATTTAAATGGTTAATTATCAACTTGTATAAAATTGGACTGCAAAATTATTCTTATTTTTTTAATTTCCAAAAAGATATTACCAATTTCACACGATTTTTTTTGGCACAATGATTGACATTATTTAAAAGGAA
>JAZRBT010000239.1:0-3069 GCA_045635245.1 Candidatus Coprenecus sp. | reverse complement strand
TAAAGATTCTCAAAGAGAAACTTGATAAAGAGAAAATCATCAACGACAGAGTAATAAAAAGGGCAATGAATAAAAACATAAACAAACTGCATCGCCAGGGTACAGTTATGGTTATCTTTGGAACAATAACAACAATCTGTTGCCCCATCATTACACATAATATCGGTATGCCTCTATGGTTCACTGCATTTACCGCTTTTATACTAATCTTTTCTACAATTGCTACAGCGGTAATACACAGAGGGGTAAACTCAGATATGCTATATAACGAGGATATGCTCCAAATAGCACAAAGGGTCCACAAACTCAAACTCAGCTACAAAAACTGGCTATTCATCGGAATACCAATGGTGATAACCTTCATAGGATTATTCATATATATGATTCTGCAGTCTGAAATAATCCCTCAGGAGGCTCATATACCGATGTTTACAGGGATGTTAGTCGGTGGACTGATTGGAGGTGCTTTGGGTGTGGTGCAACACGTCAGACTGCATAGGACCTGCAACGAACTTCTCAATGAGATAAACGAACTCAGGGCGCAGGAATAAAATAAAAAAAGGAGACTCGAGTCTCCTTTTTTTATATCGTCTATGAAACAAATTATTTCTTTTTGTAGCGTTGGTAGTATTTGTCCACGCGACCTGCGGTGTCCACAAGTTTCATCTTTCCTGTATAGAAAGGGTGAGATGTGTTAGAAATTTCGACTTTAACCAAAGGATAGTTAACACCTTCGATTTCAATAGTTTCTTTAGTGTTCACGCAAGAACGTGTAATGAACACATGTTCATTTGACATATCCTTGAATGCTACAAGACGGTAGGATTCGGGATGTATTCCTTTTTTCATTTTCTTATTGTTTTTAATTAATTGGGCTGCAAAAGTATGTATTATTTACGATATCCACAAATTTTTCTTTAAATAAGAGTCTTAACACGGCTTAACTGCTCATCATAAAGCATATAGCGTTTAGCTTTACGCATCCATTTCTGCTCTTCCACCTTTATATGCTCCTTGAGATCCTCCCACTTCATATCCCCCATAGCATACTCATACATAGGGACATCCCCCACCATAGCTGCCAATCCGGAAAAATCTGCCTCCGAAAAATTCTCTTTGACAAAACGGAGTACCCTCAATGCGTGCGCAGTCGAGTGATATTGCGCTCCGGGACGGGAAAGCAATTGAAAACCGTGACAAGGGGTCATCTCATACATTCCGAAACGGGGTGTAAACTTTGTCTTGCGGAGAAATATTCCGGGGTCCGAAATTTTGGACATATCGACATCTTTCATCACCTTGTCAAAAAACGGAGCTCCAAACTGCTCGTACGGACGGTTTGTACCCTCTCCGAAACTGATATTTGTTCCCAACAACATTCTCATTCCGCAATAAAACTGTGAAGTAAAGAGTCCGGGAACATCCTCGTGAGGGGGAATACTCCAGGGCATCATATATTGAGTCGCCGAGCGGACAAGATAAGAGATTATATGCAATGGGAATTTTGCCCCTATTTCACAATAGAAAAGATTGGCAAGTTCTCCTAATGTAAGTCCGTGTCTGTGAGCGATTCCGGGAATACCCATTGCCCATTCATCGGCAAAAGTGAATACGGTACCTTCCACCTGACGGCCACAAGGATTTATACGGTCGAGAATATACACCGAAATGGAAATTTTCTGCAGATGAATAGTCTGGAACAACAAAAACAGAGCATTGGTAAAACTGTCATATCTGCTGCCCGAGTCCTGATATTCCACTATCAAAGCATCGACATTTTCAAGCATCTTGACATCGATAGGTGCATACTCGTCCTCGCACTTTATGGGAATAAAACTTACCCCCTCCATTCCAAGATAACTGTAATCGAGTTTGCCTGCCTTATCCCCTGTCACATTCTCCCCAAACAAACCATATTCGGGATAGAACACCTTCACAAGGTTGCCTTTTTTATAAAGAGTCTCAAAGAGATACTCCTCCTTCTCGGGATTCCAGGCAGCCTGATTACACAACACTGCCAACTTACCACTTCCTAAAACAATATCCTCCTGTTCATCCAATGGAGTCGTTCTGAATGAAAACATATCCTTTCTCCCCTATTTTTTAATTATACTTTCGACTATTGAAATTACTCTTTGGGCAATCATATCTGCCTTCTCCATATCAGAAGCCTCAGAATATACTCTGATAATCGGTTCTGTATTGGAACGGCGGAGATGTACCCACATCTTTTCCTCTTCAAAATCTATCTTTACCCCATCAATATCGGTAACCTTTTCAGAAGCAAAAGTCTCTTTGACAGCCTCCAACACCTGGTTAATCACCTTTGAATCCGATAGTTCTATCTTATTCTTGGAAATCGAATAACGGGGAAGGGAATCTCTTATCTGAGAAACTTTCTCACCCCTTTCAGCCAACATACTCAAGAACAGAGCCACTCCGATAAGGGCATCACGGCCATAATGCAAATCGGGGACAATCACACCACCATTACCTTCACCTCCGATGACAGCTCCTACCCTCTTCATCTGAGCAGTAACATTGACCTCTCCCACTGCCGAGGCACTATATGAGCATCCATATTTCTCGGTCACATCTCTAAGAGCCCTTGAAGATGAGAGATTGGATACTGTTGCCCCTTTTTTCTTTGACAAAACATAGTCAGCAACACTGACAAGGGTATATTCCTCTCCAAAGAAAGAACCATCTTCACACACCAGAGCAAGTCTGTCAACATCAGGATCGACTGAGATTCCAAAATGAGCATCCTCTCTGACGACTCTCTCTGAGAGATCTTTCAAATGAGAAGGAAGAGGTTCCGGATTATGGGCAAATTCTCCTGTAGGCTCACAATTTATCTTGATGCAATCGACACCCAAAGTTTGTAACAAGGCAGGAATTGCCACACCTCCTACGGAGTTGACAGCATCCACCACCACTCTGAAACGGGCAGCTCGAATAGCCTCTGCATTTACCAAAGGATTGGCAAAAACAGCCCCTATATGCTGAGCAGTAAAATCCTTATAAACAACTTTGCCCAATCTGTCCACAGAGCAGAAAGGAAATTCT
>JAZRBT010000238.1:0-8721 GCA_045635245.1 Candidatus Coprenecus sp. | reverse complement strand
CATTTGTTCGAGTTCCTGGGAGTATATATTGCTTTCCATTGTTCTGATTGTTAAATGTTTGACATCTTTTTTAATTCTTCTTTGATTCTATACAGTCTTACAGATACATTTTTGACCGATATTCCGACTATTGCTGCGATTTCATCGTAACTGAGGTTTTCAAGCCACAAGAGTATGATTGCTCTGTCGAAGATTCCAAGTCGGGAGATTCTCTCTTTGAGGATTCTGATTTGTTTGGTGTCGTTGTCGTCATCGGTAAACAGATTGATATTTACACTCAATGGAACTTCTCTCGATTTTGTCTTTTTGTTTTTTCGCTGTGCCGATATACAGGTGTTGAGGGAAATCCTCCAAATCCAGGTGGAAAGTTCGCTTTGATTTTTGAAATTCTCCAATCCGTTGTAAATATTTATCAGTATCTCCTGAAAGAGGTCATCGACTTCTGCCTCCTCTTTGGAAAACATATAGCAGACTGTGTATATGGTCTTTTTATGCTCTGCTACAATTTGCGCAAATTGTTTTTCTGTAATCATTAAGAATGTTGTTTTGTTTGTTTTGCCTATTAGACAACGGAAGTGGTCGAAAAACTACAAAATTTTAAAACTTTTTAAAAGTATCTGCATACATCGCCATTCTGCATTGCTGAATATAGATGTACATATATCTGTTTTTGTAGCGGGAAACTATTCCCGACTCTTTTGGAATTGCCTTTTTGAAGATTCTTTGAATTTCTGCTTCCCCGAATATTTTGTATTCATCTGTCAGGCGCAGGAATCTCTTTATTTGTTCGATTTCTTCCTCCGATACGATTTCCACGATGGAACTCTCACTATTGGTGACTATAGATACAATCCCCTGAATACCAGATATTATACGAGACTGAGAATAGTGGCATTTTATGAAGATATGACCTTTGAACAAAGGAATTTCTATCTCTTTTACCCTGTCGTGCCATTGGTGTTTTTCTTTGTAGATGGGCAAATAAAATTGGTAGCCGAGCATTTGGAGTCGCTCAGCCACTTTTTTCTCAGCTCTTGAGGCGGTGCGGAAAATATACCAGTTAGCCGATTCCATTCTCTTTTAGGACAATTTCTCTGAAAATCTCCATCCCTTTGGTGGCTACCTCTTCGATTTGGGTGTATTTGTTGTAATTGACCTTGATCGGATTTGGGTCGATAAGATATATAGGTGTACCTTGTTTAATATAATGTATCAGTCCTGCAGCAGGATAGACATTCAGGGAAGTGCCGATTACCAAAAGAATGTCGCATTGCTCAATAATCTCTGCCGCCTTTTCTATCATCGGAACAGCCTCTCCAAACCATACAATATGGGGACGGAGCTGTTCTCCCGAAGGGGTTTTGTCTCCCAATTTTATGTCGTTGTATCCAATATCATAGAGAGGGAATTCGGAATGTTCCCCGCGGGCTTTGGTTAACTCTCCGTGCAAATGGATGATATTGGTGCTTCCAGCCCTTTCGTGCAGATTGTCAACATTTTGAGTGATGACATCAATATGGAAATACTTCTCAAGTTCGGCAATAATCAGATGGGCTTTGTTGGGCTGGCAGTTCTGCAGGTCGCTGCGGCGCATATTGTAGAAACGGAGCATCAGCTGTGGATTTTTGTACCATCCCTGAATCGATGCTACCTCCTCTACAGGATATTGTTCCCATAATCCGTTACTGTCGCGGAAAGTGTTGATTCCGCTCTCTTTACTTACACCTGCTCCCGAAAGAATTGCCAACTTTTTCATACTTGCTGTACTTGATGGTTTTGTAATAGGTTGTTTTTAAATGAAATAGAATCTGCTGAGCCAAAGTTTGAACAATGGATCGATGATATAAGGGTGTTCGTACTCATTAAATGAAACCACTTCTTTTTTGGTCAATGCCTCTTTTAGTCTCTTTACATTTGCAGAAGAGTTGAGGTGGTATTTCTCAATACATTCCACAGAACTGAGTTTTGTTTCTCCGTCGAAAATCGCCTTCAATAGAGATATCTGGTAGTTGCTCAAAGAATTGATTGTCTCTCTGAATTTTACATCGTAAACAATCAGAAGGGAATCTATCGATTCGTCAATTATTTTGTCGTTGATGTAGCCTTTGGTAAGGTGGAAAGCGGTATTGGCTATCTGCCACATATACCAAGGGTGTCCGTCTATGGTTTCATACATTCTCTCTGCGTGTTTATGTTCCACGACTCTTCCTACTTTTAGGAAGGTCTTGATAATCATATCGGTAGCAGCTTTTTCTTCAATGGGGGAGAATTTTACTACATCTGCAAAGTGATAAAATAACTTTTTCTCCTCAAAAATGAATTTCATCGCATTGACCATTGAACCCGAAAGGATGTAGCTGTTGGCAGAGTCGTTTTCCCAAAGTTTTTGCAGCTGGAGGATAGTCTTTTCCCAATCGTCAAACCTTAAAATGTTCTGGAATTCCTCAATCCAATAGATTGTGAAAGTCTCAGGGGTGGAAGGGGTATCTTCGAGTTTGGCAAACAGTGTCGCACTATCGTTGATGTTAATCATATCGACGTGGCATAGTCGGAAAGAAACACCTTCTTTGGCAATGGCTTTGAAACCCATATTTATCAATGATCGTTTACCGGTCTTGTAAGGTTCGTAGATAAGGGCGTTTTTCTTCTCTTTCAGGATGTTGGTCAGTTGGTTCAACTCTCTTTTTCTGGAAAGGAAGAAGTTGTCCAATGCCAACGAATTATATGTGAATGGCGCTTCCATTTTATGAGATTCTAAAGTTGTAACAATCTTGTTAGGCAAATTTATGCATTTCTTGTAAAATTCTTCATTTAAATTTGTGAAAAAATTTGAAATATATTACTTTTGCAAACCAAATTTAACAACAGAAGGCTGCTAAGCTACTGAATAAGAGTTATTTGAGAGAAATAACCGCTTACAGTCAATAACATTTAAACATTATTTATGTACGCAATTGTAGATATTGCTGGACAGCAATTCAAAGTTGAGAAAGGAAGAAGAATCTTCGTTAACCGTCTTCAAGGCGAGAAAGGTGATTCTTTGGAATTCGGAAAAGTTCTCCTAACAGACAACGAAGGAGAAGTGAAAGTAGGTACTCCTTATGTTGACGGAGTAAATGTAAAAGCCACTATCGTGGATCATGTAAAGGCTGACAAAGTTTTGGTTTTCAAAAAGAAACGTCGTAAAGGATACCAAAAACTTAATGGTCACCGCCAATGTTTAACCCAGATTCTCATTGAAGAGATCGCTTAATTTAAAGGAGATTTTAGATTATGGCTCACAAGAAAGGTGTCGGTAGTTCGAAGAACGGTCGTGAATCACATAGTAAGCGACTTGGCCTTAAATTGTTCGGTGGACAAAGAGCTAAGGCTGGTAACATCATCGTACGTCAGAGAGGAACTGTACATAACCCTGGTCAAAATGTAGGTATGGGTAAAGATCATACTCTTTATGCATTGGTTGATGGTATCGTTACTTTCAGAAAGAAAAAAGACAACAAATCTTACGTATCAGTAGTTCCTTTTACTCCTGTACAAGAA
The DNA here is from genome assembly GCA_045635245.1 of Candidatus Coprenecus sp. Classification (GTDB taxonomy): domain Bacteria; phylum Bacteroidota; class Bacteroidia; order Bacteroidales; family UBA932; genus Coprenecus. The sequence continues at coordinate 5,181 of JAZRBT010000238.1, read as the reverse complement.
GCTTAATTGCAGAGATTTGTAAGAAAATAGAGACTGTTCAATAAAATTTGAATGGTCTCTTTTTTTATTTCTGTTACAAGGCAGATATTTATCTCTTTTTTTTATCTTTGCAAGATTAAAGAAATTAAGAAATATGTTAACTCTGAAATTATTGAGAGAACAGCCCGAGTTCGTTATCGAGAGACTCGCTGTTAAGAATTTCGACGCAACCGAAATCGTTGCACAAATATTGGAACACGACAAATTGAGAAGACAGTATCAGACAGAACTGGACTCTGTTAAGGCTCAATTAAATATAAAATCAAAAGAGATAGGTCAATTGATGCAGTCCGGTCAGAGAGATCAGGCTGAGGTGGTCAAAGCAGAAGTTGCTTCTATGAAAGCCCGCTCTAAGGAGATCGAGGTTTTGATGGAAGAGAGCTCACAAAAACAGAACTCACTTTTGGTGTTGCTTCCCAACCTTCCTGCAGCTATTGTTCCTCAAGGCAAGAGTGCAGAGGATAATGTAGTGGTAAGAATGGGTGGCGAGATGCCTCAAATGTCTCAGGATGCCCTTCCTCACTGGGAGATCGCTTCGAAATACGATTTGATCGACTTTGATTTGGGAGTAAAACTTACAGGTGCCGGTTTCCCTGTATATAAAGGAAAAGGTGCCCGTTTGCAAAGAGCATTGACCCAATATTTCCTTGACTTCAATACCAAGGCGGGATATTTGAAAATCGAACCTCCGATTGTGGTAAATGAACAATCAGGTTTTGCTACAGGTCAGCTTCCTGATAAAGAGGGACAAATGTATTTTGTGTCACAAGACAAATTCTATCTGATTCCTACCGCTGAAGTTCCTGTTACAAATATTTACAGAGATTCAATCCTTGCTCCATCTGATTTCCCTGTCAAGATGACTGCATATACTCCTTGTTTCCGTCGTGAGGCAGGATCTTACGGAAAAGATGTAAGAGGTCTTAACCGTTTGCATCAGTTTGACAAAGTGGAGATTGTCCAACTTTCACTTCCTGAATATTCTGAGCAGGCTTTGGAAGAGATGGTTCAGCACGTTGAGAGATTGGTAAGTTCTCTTGAACTTCCTTACAGAATTTTGCGTTTGTGTGGTGGTGATATGAGTTTCACTTCTGCAATCACTTACGACTTTGAAGTATATTCTGCTGCTCAGCAAAGATGGTTGGAGGTAAGTTCTGTTTCAAACTTTGAATCTTATCAGGCCAACAGATTGAAACTCCGTTACAAAGATTCTGAAGGTAAGATTCATCTTGCACATACTCTTAACGGAAGTTCTCTTGCTTTACCTCGTATCGTGGCAGCTCTATTGGAGAACAACCAGACTGCAGATGGCATAAAATTGCCTAAGGTATTGCACGATTATATGAGATGTGAAAGAATCGACTAAGTACCATTTCCAGTAGTGAACGATTCTCAAAGGATAATTTTAGGAATAGACCCCGGAACTCAAATTGTTGGTTACGGGGTTATTCTTGTAGATAAAAAGTCAACCCATTATGTCGATATGGGGATTATAGATATCAGGAAGGAGAAAGACCATTTTGCCAAACTGAATACCATTTTGACTGAAGTCTCTTCGTTGATAGAGAGATATAATCCTAATGATTTGGCTATCGAGGCTCCATTCTATGGAAATCAGAATCCTCAGGTAATGTTGAAACTCGGAAGGGCTCAGGGAGCTGCCATTGCTGCTGCCATAACTCATAATATTCCCATTTTCGAGTATGCTCCAAGGAAAGTGAAAATGGCTATAACAGGCAGAGGTTCAGCGACAAAAGAACAAGTGGCACTGATGATGGAAAAGACTCTTGGAGTAAAGTTCAATACCAAATATCTGGATGCTTCAGATGCATTGGCTATAGCAATGTGTCATTTCTACCAATTGATAAATCCTCTCTCCGATGTGGAGAATTCTACCAGTTGGGAAAAATTTATTAAAAATCACCCTGACAGAATTAAACCTTCGAAATAAACTGTAGTCAAAAGGGTGTTTAAAATTTAAAACTATTGTGATGAGATATCGAAACATTTTTATTCTGTTGTTTTTGTTTGTGTCGGTGTTGCCCTCATTTGCTCAAAGAGGAAATTCCAAAAACTCCTTGAAGGTGACAATCCTGGATACATTGTATAACGAGCCTATTGGATATGCTACCGTTTATGTATCCAAAGACGGAACTACTCAAGGGGCTAAGTTCTCTACCACCGATGCTGATGGAAAGGCACTTGTAGAAGGTCTTGCTACCGGAAAATTTGTCTTTACAGCCGAATTGATGGGCTATGTTACCAAAAAACTGAATATTGAAATCAAACCCGGAGTCAATGATTTGGGTAAGATATATATGAGAGAGGATGTTACCACTATCGAGCAGGCTGTCGTCTCTGCAGTAGGTAACCCTATCGTTGTTAAAAAAGATACTATTGAATATAGTGCGGCATCTTTCAAAACAACTGAAAATGATGCTCTTGAGGATTTGCTTAAAAAGTTGCCAGGTTTCGAGGTGGATGCTTCGGGAGCTATCACTCACAACGGAAAGACAGTCAATAAGATTACGATTTACGGAAAGGAATTCTTCCTTGATGACCCTCAACTCGCTTCTAAAAATATACCTGCAAGTGTTATCAATAAGGTTAAAGTCCTTCAGAAAAAATCTGAACAGGCTGAGTTTACCGGTATTGATGACGGTGAGGAAGAGACTGTTATCGATTTGAGTGTAAAACCCGGAATGATGGATTCGTGGTTCGGTAATTTCTCAGGTGGAGGTGGTATGGACATCGTTTCTGCTGACCACGACTTCCGTTTCCAGGGAGCAGGTATGGCAGGAAAATTCACTGACAATTCCCAAATCAGTTTCATCGCAAATGGCAACAATACCAATAACCGTGGCTTCAACGATATGACAAGCTCGATGATGGGCGGAATGCGTCAATATGGCGGAAGAGGCGGAATGGGAGGTGGAATGGGAGGCTTCGGCGGAGGTTCCGGAATTACCACATCCTGGATGGCTGGTATGAACGGTAACTGGTATCTTGGCGGAGATAAAGACAGAGAGTTGGGTGGTAATGCAATGTACAACGGCTCTATCAACGATGTTGAGCAAAGAAGTCATCGTACCACTTTCCTTGACTCTACACAAAGCTTGATTACCTCAAACAACAGTGTAAGTGCCAACTACACAGATGGACTTCGTGCCGGTATCAATTTTGACTACAAGTTCAATGACAAGACCTCATTGATGTTCAAGCCTTATTTCAGATACGGAACAAACAGGTTTGATGAGACCAGCGACTATATTACTGACAACAGTATGTTTGGTAAAGTGAACGATGGTGAAAGTAAATCTTCCGGTAACGGAACAACCTGGACCACAGGAGGTCGTGCAATGTTAAGACAAAGAATAGGTCTAACTCCCGGTCGTACATTCTCGGTATTTGTGAACTATTCGATTTCCAACAATGCCCTTGCCGGAAACAACAAGTCACTTACCCGTACTTACTCTGACAATTTGTTGAAAGACTCTACAATCGTTGACCAGCGCTATGATAGAAAGGAGGATAGCTATTCGGTATCTGCAAATATGACTTATACCGAGCCATTGGGAAGAAACTACTTTATGCAGGCTTCTTACCGCTTTGGATGGAGTCAGAATGTTTCTGAAAAATTGACCTACGACAATCCTACCGGACAACTCGATCTTGGTTATTCAAACAGAATGAAGAACACATTCTATAATCACAGAATGCAGTTGAGCTTTATGAAGCAGGAGGATAAGTATAACATTCAGATTGGTGTCGATGCGCAACCTTCGACAACTCATACAAGTGCCGATTTGGGTGTGATCAGAGATACTACCTACACTGTATGGAACTTTGCACCATCTGCCCGTTTCGATTATCGTTTCTCTGATAACAATTTCTTGAGAATCAATTATAATGGTAGAACAACCCAACCATCTATCAATCAATTGATGCCTGTTCCTGATAACTCGAATCCTTTGTATGTGTCACTTGGTAACACCTCGTTGAATCCCGAGTTTTCACATAATTTGTGGGCAGACTATAGGTTTACAGATATGAAAACCTTCTCGACCTACAATGTGATGGCCAATTTCTCATATACCAAGGATGACATCATCAATGCAAGTTGGTACAATTCGTCAGGAGTACAGTATACTGTTCCTATCAACTCGGCAAGACCTACATTCAACGGAAGTCTTATGTTGATGATCAACTCTCAGATTGCAAAATCAAAATTCTCGATAATGTCATTTACCAGAGGTTCTGTAACAAGTAATCTCACTTATACAGGAAACGATACCACAGCTACCTCTTTGGATGAAATCAGACATTCTCTTATCGGTGGCAGAACCACTTCATTGAGTTTGACCGAGAATCTTACCTTTGTATATAGAGATGACTATATCGAAACCCGTTTGGGTGGCAGGGTGACTTACAAAAATGCCTGGTATGAAATTTCATCTCAGAAAAAGGCACAAACCTGGGACAATGTGGTATTTGCAGAGATTAATGCCACTCTTCCCTGGGGTATGGAAATCGGTACTGATGCCCGTTACAACTTCTACTATGGATACGATGAAGGTTATGGTGATCCTATGTTGAGATGGAATGCTCAGATTTCACAATCGTTCCTGAACAAGAAACTTACCCTCGCATTTAAGGTATATGATATCTTGAACCAATCTAAGAACAATTACCGTACAACCACTGACAACTATGTGGAAGACGTTTACAACAACACCTTAGGACAATACTTTATGTTTACCTTGACATATCGTTTCGGTAACTTCAATAATGCAATGGGTGGCGGTGGACATCGTATGGGTGGTCCAGGCGGTCCTAGAAGATAAACTTAAATAGTTTGATTACGGCTCTTTAAAAGAGTACGGAATTTATCAATAACAGAAGTCATGTCGTCGGGAAGTTCACTCTCGACGACAATTGTTTTACGGGTAGTCGGATGAACAAAACCGATGGTTTTGGCGTGAAGAGCCTGTCTGGGTAACAACTCAAAGCAGTTGTCAATGAACTGCTTGTATTTTGTATAGAGAGTACCTTTGAGGATTCTGTCTCCACCATATCTCTGGTCATTGAACAATGGATGACCGATATGATTCATATGTACCCTAATCTGGTGTGTGCGTCCTG
>JAZRBT010000237.1:0-25769 GCA_045635245.1 Candidatus Coprenecus sp. | reverse complement strand
AATTGTTTTCAAAGACAACAACACTATCTTGTATTCGGCATATATTATGCCCGACCCTGAGAGTATGCAGTTCCCTTCTTCAACATTCTCTCAAGTTTACGAAGTGGATATCAAAGGTGGTCGCCCTGCAATGTTCTCATCATTGCCATTGGAGTCAATCTCATTTGCTCCCGATGGAAAAACCATCCTTTACCACGACAAGAAAGGATACGAAGACCCTTGGCGCAAACACCACACTTCTTCTATCGCCCGCGATATCTGGAGTTGCCAGCTTAAAGGAGACAATGTAAAAGATGGTTCTTTCACCAAGATAACCGAGTTCACCGGAGAAGACAGAAACCCTGTTTACGCAGCAGACGGAAAGAGTTTCTACTACTTGAGCGAACAGGACGGAACATTCAATGTCTATAACAGAGACATCAAAACAGGTGCGGAAAAACAAATCACCAAGTTTACCAAAAACCCTGTCAGATTCCTTTCTATCGCCAAAAACGGTACACTTTGTTTCGGACAGGACGGTGAGATTTACACCGCTACTCCCGAAGGAAAAGTTTCAAAAGTAGATATTGAAATTATCACCGACTGGCAAAATCGCGATGTTATCAAAAGAAACATCAGCAACAGCGGTTCACATATGGCTGTCAGCAAAGATGGCAAACAATTGGCATTCATCCATCACGGTGATGTGTATGTAACCTCTACCGAGTACAGCACTACCAAGAGAATCACCAACACCCCTGTTCAAGAGAGAAACGTTGACTTTGCACCTGACGGAAGATCACTTATCTATTCATCAGAAAGAGATGGTCTATGGCAAGTGTATATGACCTCAATCGTAAACGAAGACGAAAAATTCTTCCCTTACGCCACTGAATTGAAAGAGGAGAGAATCACAAAATCTGATGTGGCTTCATTCCAGCCTCTATTCAGCCCCGATGGAAAAGAGATTGCATTCCTTGAAAACAGAACAGCCATCAGAATCATCAACCTTGACAGCAGAAAGGTTCGCACTGCAATGGATGGCCAATATCAATACTCATACAGCGACGGAGACCAATGGTACCAATGGAGTCCTGAGGGAAAATGGATTCTTTCAAACAGTATCACTGTCGGTGGCTGGAACAACCAGGACGTAGTATTGGTAAATGCTGACGGCAGCGGAGAAATGCACAATCTTACCCAAAGCGGTTACAACGACGGACACGCAAAATGGGTTCTTGACGGCAAGGCTATGATTTGGGGCAGCGACCGCGCAGGTTACCGCAGTCACGGAAGCTGGGGTTCAGAAGATGACATCTACATTATGTTCTTTGACCTCGAAGCTTATGAAAAGTTCAGAATGACTAAAGAAGAGAGAGAACTTTACGATGCTGAGCAAAAGAGAATAAAAGAAGAGGAGAAGAAAGCTCAGGAAGCTAAAGAAGAGAAAGACGGAAAGAAAAAAGATAAAAAGGAGAAAAAAGACGACAAGAAGAAAGAGGAAGTAAAACCTCTTGAGTTCGACCTTGAAAATGCAGAATACAGAGTTGCAAGACTTACCGTCAACTCATCTCGTATGGGTGATGCAGTTCTAAGCAAAGAGGGTGACAAACTATATTACCTTACATCTTTTGAAGGAGGAATGGACCTTTGGGTACACGACCTTAAAAAAGGTGAAACCAAAATTTTGGTTAAAGGTGCCGGATACAGTCCACTTATCCTTAGCGACGATGGAAAGAGCATCTTTATGAGCCGCCACGGACGCTTTACCAAAATCGATGTAAACTCAGGAAAAACCACCAACATCTCTGCTGAAGGTGTATTTGAATATCGTCCTGCTCAGGAGAGAGAATATATGTTCGAGCACGCTTGGAGACAAGTTCTTGACAAATTCTACCGTCCTGACATCCACGGAGTAGATTGGGAATACTACAGAGAGGCTTACGCCAAATTCCTGCCTCATATCGACAACAACTACGACTTTGCAGAGATGCTTGGAGAAATGTTGGGTGAACTTAACGGTTCTCACACAGGTGCAAGATACTATGGCAGCAGCAGTTCTTACCCTACTGCATCTCTTGGAGTATTCTACGATGAAGAGTACAAAGGTGACGGACTTAAAATTAAGGAAATCATCAAGAGAAGTCCTCTTACCCTTATCAAATCTGATGTAAAAGAGGGTTGTATCATCGAGAAAATCGACGGAGAAAAGATTAAAGCCGGAGAAGACTACTTCCCTCTATTGGAAGGTAAAGCAGGAAAGAAAATCCGTCTTGCAATCTATGATCCTCAATCAAAAGAGCGTTACGATGTTGTAGTTAAAGGTATCAGCACCGGTGCTTTGAACTCACTTCTATATGACAGATGGGTTGAAAGAAACAGAGAAATGGTGGAAAAAGTTTCTGGCGGAAAAATCGGTTATGTGCATATCGAAGGTATGGACAGCCCTTCATTCAGAACACTTTACAGTGAACTTCTTGGAAGAAACCGCCATAAAGAAGCTGTAGTCGTGGATACCCGTCACAATGGTGGTGGATGGTTGCACGATGATGTGGTAACACTCCTTTCAGGTAAAGAGTACCAACAATTTGCACCTCGCGGGCAATACGTAGGTAGCGATCCATTCAACAAATGGCTCAAACCATCTTGTATGCTTATCTGCGAAGACAACTACTCAAATGCACACGGAACACCTTGGGTATATCAACAACTCGGCATTGGTAATCTTGTAGGTACACCTGTACCCGGTACAATGACAGCTGTATGGTGGGAAAACCAAATCGATCCTTCTATCGTATTCGGTATTCCTCAAGTGGGATGTAGAGATATGAACGGAAACTACTTGGAAAATGTCCAATTGAATCCTGACATTCTTATCTACAACCGTCCTGAAGATGTCCTTAACGGAATCGATGACCAGCTTACCGGAGCTACTAAATCATTGATGAAATAACCCTCGGACACAATAGTCCTGAATCAATAAAAGCGTAAGAGTTCAATACCCTTACGCTTTTTTATTGCAATAACCTCAATTGCTTTGTAATTGAGACCTTTTACTCTTTACAAGACTGAAAAAGAGTAACAGTAGTAAACGCATAATCAGGTGTATCTATATCGACAACAATAAATAAGGACCTGGCAGCCCCTGTATTATTCTCTGCCAACCAGATTTTCAATGTACCATCACTCTCACAAGAGACACTAAACCACTCATCACAACCCTCTTCCCAGTCCCCATAACAACGGACTATGAAATATCCCTCTAAATCTTTAAAAGTAGGTTCGAGGGTAAATGACTGCTGATGATAAGTGAGATAATTTTCATAAGAATAGTGTATAGTACGTTCCCACTTACAACCGGAGACTGAAAATAACCCTAATATCAAGGAAAAAAGCAGAATGGATCTTTTCATAATGACTTTGTTTAAGTTGTTAATAATCACTCCAAATATATAAAAAAACCGACTCACTTCAAAGTGAATCGGTCTGTATTCTGTATTTATATTAATTCTTATCTGAAATGTTAGCAACAGCAGCAGATTCCGTTTGCTTTCAAACAAGCTGCGATAGCTACAACTGCAAATACTACACAAATGATAGTAGCCACGATATAAGAAAGGACTTTTAGTCTGTTGATCCAGATGTTGTTATTCCATCCAAGAGTGTGAAGAGCACTCCAGAAACCGTGTGTCAAGTGCATCCACAAAGCTACAAACCATACAAGATAAAGAGCTGTAACCCAATAAGGTTTGAAAGTTTCTGCCATTAGGACATTAGGATCTTCCAATTGTTCGTGAGGAACTCCTTGGAATTGGAGCAACTGCATATCTGCCCAGAAGTGTGTCAAGTGGAATCCAAGAACTCCTAAAACGATAATACCAAGAACGAGCATATTTTTAGCTGCCCAGTTATCGGCTTCACTTTTGTTTGCTACTGCATATCTTTGGTTACCGCGAGCCTTCAAGTTTGTCCAAGAAAGGTAGAATGCATAGATAATGTGAATTACAAAACCCGCTGCAAGTACTGGAACCATAATGGTGATAATAGGCAAAGCCATAAAATCACAACCTGCTTTGAAAGCTTCGGGACTGATTAAAGACAACGCATTGATAGTAGCGTGTAACAACAAGAATATTACTAGGAACAAACCGGTAACACTCATTATTACCTTTTTTCCAATTGAAGATGTAAAAATGTTAGCCATTACTTTTAAAATTTGATTTCTTTTGCAAAGATAACTCCTTGCTTGTAATTTTCATAATCTTTAAATACTTTTGTTGAGAAGTTTATGGGTAATTTATCAACATCAATGGTATTTTCGTCCACTTTTACAAAGAACAAACCGCTTTGGATTGCAGGACCGTGCAGCGTGGAATCTCCCGAGCAGATGGAAATCATTGCCAATTTGCTGAAGGAGTACGGTGCAAACATCCTTCGCGGGGGTATCTGGAAGCCGCGTACTCGTCCCGACAGTTTCGAGGGGATAGGGGAACAGGGGCTCCAATGGCTCTGCGATGCAGCTCATAAGGCAGGGCTCCCCTGCTGCACCGAGGTGGCAAATGCAAAACACACCGAACTGGCACTAAAGGCAGGAACAGATATTCTCTGGATAGGAGCCAGAACGACCGGAAATCCATTCCTCGTTTCGGAAATCGCAGAAGTTCTGAAAGGAAGTTCTACCCCGGTTATGGTAAAAAACCCATTGAATCCCGACATCGAACTGTGGCTGGGTGCTTTGGAAAGATTCTCAAAGGTGGGGATAAATGACATCTGTGCAGTCCACCGCGGCTTTTTCAGTTATCAGAAGAGCATCTACCGAAACCCTCCCCTATGGCAGATTCCTGTTGAGATAAAGCGCAGAGTTCCACATATTCCCATAATATGCGACCCGAGTCATATTGCAGGAGAGAGTTCACTCGTGGAGGAGATTTCAAAAGAGGCTTTGGCCTTAGGCTTTGACGGTCTTATGATCGAAGTTCACAATTGCCCGGAAAAAGCACTCAGTGACTCCTCACAGCAGATTACCCCGGAGCAGTTCAAGCGCCTCAAAGAGAGCATTACCATCCGTAACAAGATGGGATTCAGCCAATCTTCAGAAGAGTCTATTGCACAACTCAGAGCCTCTATCGACCTGGTGGACAAGACCCTCATTGAAACTCTTGCCCAAAGGATGGAACTCGTAGAATCGATAGGAAGACTTAAAGCAAAGGAGAATATCTCTGTTCTTCAGGCAGACAGATGGACCTCGGTTCTCGAAAAAATCAAGGAGTGTGCAGAAAAAAATAATCTCGACAAAAATTTTGTCGAGAAAATTTTCAATCTGATCCACGAAGAATCTATGGAAAGACAAATCAGACAGTAAGAATTTCTTTCTCTTTTGCTGCCAAAATAGTATCAACCTTACTGTTGAAATTATCCACTTCTTTCTGGATTTTAGCTTCAGCATCTTTTGCAACATCCTCAGGAAGACCATCTTTTTGAGCCTTCTTAAGAAGTTCATTTGCATCACGACGTGAATTTCTGATAGAAATCTTTGCAGATTCACCTGCTGCCTTAGCTTTTTTCACCAACTCTTTACGACGGTCCTCTGTCAAAGGTGGAATGTTGATACGGATATGCTCTCCGTTATTTTGAGGAGTAAATCCGAGGTTAGCATCCATAATTGCCTTCTCGATATGAGGAATCATACTCTTTTCCCAAGGCTGGATAAGCATTGTACGTGCATCAGGAACATTGACAGACGCAACTTGTGGTATAGGGGTAGGATTACCGTAGTAATTTACCATTACATTGTTGAATACAGCAGGGTTAGCTTTACCTGCTCTGTATGACTTCAAATCTTCTTCAAGATATGCCACTGCGTCGCTCATTTTGGTTACTGCAGCAGTAATGATTTCTTTAGAGTTATCTACCATAATTGTATATTTTAGATTATTGATTATTATTCTACAACTGTTCCGATATTCTCACCTTCGATAAGTCTGCCCAGATTTCCTGTCTTGTTCATATCGAAAACGATGATTCTCATATTATTGTCCTTACATAGAGCAAATGCTGTACTGTCCATAATTTTAAGACCGTCGGAAAGGGCCTTGTCAAAGGTCAGTGTGTCATACTTGACAGCATTGGGATCTTTCTCAGGGTCAGCAGTATATACACCATCGACACGAGTACCTTTCAATAGGGCGTCAGCACCTATTTCGCACGCTCTCAAAGCAGAAGCTGAGTCGGTAGTGAAAAATGGATTTCCTGTACCTCCGGCGATAATCGCCACCGCACCGTTTTCCATTGCTGCCACAGCATTGTCTCTGACATAATACTCTGCAACGGGATTCATAGGAGTGGAAGTGAACACTCTGGCATCTACACCGGCACTCCTGATAGCCATTGAAAGACCGATACTGTTGATGACTGTAGCCAACATTCCCATCTGGTCGCCTTTAACTCTGTCGAAACCTTTTCCGACGCCGGAAAGGCCTCTGAAGATATTTCCACCACCGATGACAATTGCCACCTGAACACCTTTTTTGACAACCTCGGCAATCTCTTGGGCATATTGTGCCAACATAGCCTCATCAATCCCTTTTCCCTGGGGACCACCCAGACTCTCTCCGCTGAGTTTAAGCAATACTCTATTATATTTCATATCTACAATTGTCTAAATATATCATATATCTTACAAAGATAGAAACAACGAGTAAAAGGACAAAGATTATTTGTCCTTTTGTAACCGACGCAGACTCTATTTGCCTACTCTTTCTGCTCCACCATAATCAGTTTTGAGGTATCAAAGCCTCTCTGCCTTGCCTTTTGCAACAGGTAATCGAGATCGCTTTTGTTCATTTTCGGGGTACGGCTCAATATCCAGAGGAAATCATCAGTAGAACCTCCGACCAGAACATAACTGTAATCGGGAGCCAGTTCCAGAACATTGTAATCACCATAAAAATTCAAAAAGAAAGCAACCTCCAGTTTTCCTGGCTGTTCGGGGTCGGGGCGGCGTGCCTTTCCTACAGACTCCCTGAATTTTCCATCAAACGAATTTTTGTATCCCGTATTGACCACCTTGATCATTCCGTCGTCCCTTAACGAATACTCTGCCACACATCCCACCAGATCTCTTTCAAAGAAATGGTCAAATCGGGCAATTTCGTACCAGCGTCCGAGATAACGCTCCAAATCAAGTTCTTTAACGGTAGAAAGATTCAACTCAGAATCCTTTTTATCGGCTCCACTTAGAGCCATAGTGCCACATAGAAGGGACATTATTATTATAAACTGTTTCATTTTCGCAATAATTAAATTGTTACAACCGACAATCTGCAAAAATGCTGCCCCAGTGACTAAATCAGTTCCTTAATTATAGAATCGGAAATAAAATATTTTTCGGGAGAAAGATAGAGCCTCTCCCCTTTTAAAATCAGAGTCCCATCTGAAAGATATCTCTCCACCACACCCTGTTCGAGTCCCAGATCCGGCTCGAGCAGCAACCCCTGTGAGGAGCGCAGTCCCAAGAAGACCTTTTCCACACGCATATCCTCCTGAGTAAGAGTCTCTTGCTCAAAATAATCCTCACCTTTCAGATATATTCCCAAATCGGACTTGTTCCATCTTCTGATATCTCCCCAGAAAGAGTGAGCCCCCGGTCCGAATCCCAGATAGGGAACTCTTCTCCAATAAGCACTGTTATGCACAGACTCTCTCCCGGGAAGTGAGAAATTTGAAATCTCATATTGGGAATACCCCGCACTGTCAAGAGACTCCTGAAGATAACAATACTCCTTTGCACAAAAATCATCTTCGGGCTCGGAATATTCCCCCTGAAGATCTTTCTGCCCGAGCAATGCCTCCTCCTCTATACCCATCTGATATGCAGAAATATGCTCCGGAGAGAGAGCCACAGCCTGAGCAATGTCGCTCTTCCATACCCTCCACAGAGTGTCATAATCGACCTGAAGGGATTTTCCAAAATGGGGATTATACCCAAAAATCAAATCTATGGAGATATTCTCGAATCCTGCCTTGCGCAAAATCTCAAAAGCATCACGAGCCTGCCCTGCCGTATGGCGGCGGTTCATCCACTTCAGGTGGGCATCGTCGAAAGACTGCACCCCCATACTGATACGATTTACCCCCAATGCCCTCAAACCTCTGGCATACTCCATATTTATATCGTCAGGATTAACCTCTACCGTAAATTCGGAAAACCCTGAACTTCCTCCAAAAGAGGGGAGGATTTTTTCAAAGAACTCCAGCGGAGCGAGAGAGGGAGTCCCACCACCTATATATAAGGTATCGGGAGCCGATTTGTAGTACGGATCATAAAAAAGGCTCTTCCTCGAGTCAATTTCCCGAAGAAGAGCATCTTTATATAACATTATTTTCCCCTTGGTGGTTACCGAGAAAAAATCACAGTAACAGCAAAACGAGCTGCAAAAGGGAAAATGGATGTAAATCATACTATTTCAACAGAATGTCGCCTGTGCCAAGAAGACCTGCAGTAGTATAAACCTCAACAGTGTAAACACCTTTTGTGAAACCTTGGTCTGCACCAAAATAGATACAAACTTCGACCTCCGAACCTTGATAATCCACCTCACGAGACTCGGTGTAAATCATTTGTTCTCCGGCACTTGTAAATATTCTTTGCTGATCGTTTGTCATAAGGATTCCATCGGGTCCCTTAACTCGGATATAAACTGTCATAGGGCCTTTTGCTGCGATAGAGTTTTCCACCAATGAAACACAGGTTCTCAATTTCACAACTCTGCTGCTTCTTTCGGTCTCCTTGTTGGACTTGTTGATTGCCACCACATTCACACCACGACCTTTAACTTCAGAACCTTTTTCCACAAGTTTCGCATACTCGTCTGTGGTCTTGCTCAATTTCTCATACTTTTCGGTAGATTCCTTAGCCAGACGACGGGCATCAGCCGCATCTTTTCTAAGTTCATTGTTCAAAGTATTCAAAGAGTCAATCTGAACGATGTAATGTTTCATAATAGAACGGAGTGTTCCCAACTCCTTCTCATATTGTCTGATTTTCGAACGGTTGGAAGCCTCAGTCTTTTGAATTCTCTCCAAAAGTTGGTCCACTTTTTCCCTTTCACGGTCAAGCTGGACATTCAAACTGTCATTATTTGATGAAAGAACAGAGTATTCTCCCTGAAGAGAAACAAGTTCCTGAGTAAGTTCTTCCTTATCCAATGTCAAATCCTGGATCATTGCCTGTCTGTCTCTCCATACGAAGAAGAAGACTATTGCCAATACTGCTGCCAGTGAGCCCAATACTGCGATTATCGCTTTCAATTTCTTAATATTATCCATAAAATCGAATCTTTAAAAGTCATTTAAAGTGGTAAAAATAGTAAAGATTTTCTATTTTTGTAGAAACTAACAAACATTCAAATGAACACAACAGTAAAATATCTTCTCAGAGTTGTCAAATCGTATATCTCTTTTGTATTTGTATTACTGCTGATTATCAGCATACTTGTACTAATCACTCCCGAATATTCATTTGATATGATATTCAAAAATGAGGGAGGGGTCTTCAGAGAAAATTCCTGGCCCAGAATACTTGCTTTGTTCGGAGTTCTGGCATTAATCTATCCCGGACTGACATACGTAAAGAAAGAAGTTCTCATAGAAGGAACCTTTGAAGAAAACAGAAACCAAATCATTGGAGTATTTGAAAATGCAAATTACGACTGCGTCGGAGAAGACGACGAAAAAGTTTATTTCCGCCAACGCAGTGCATTTACCCGACTGATGAGACTTTACGAGGACGAGGTGACCATCACCAAGGGAGAAGCGCCCCTAATCCTCACCGGTGCCAGAAAAGAGATCATCCGACTCGCTTCAGGCATACTTTATGCTACTCAAAAATAAACTTAAAAAAATACTGATTATGAAAATCGTAGGAAAATACAACAACTCCTTTTCTGCCAACATAGCGAAAGGGATACTTGCGGAAGCAGGAATTGAGGCTTTTATCCTTAATGAAAATCTAATATTTTCTGCCGGTCCGGTAAACACCGACCTGCTCGCCATTGAACTTGTCGTTGAAGACGAATTGTACGACAACGCAATCCAGGTTCTCAATGCCACACCGATAGAATAATATCAGTAAATACATCTAAAAAAATTCACCCCAAAAGGCTGCTGCTTTTTGGGGTGAATTGTATATGACTGCCGGCTATTTGTTTACCACAAATTCCTGATATGCACTTTCGAGTGCTTCGTAAAATTCCTCGCCGTATGCATCTTTAAGGGGCTTTTCAAGAAATCTGAATACAGGTATTCCCTCTTTTTTACCTTTTATGAATGCATCTTTGCAGATATCCCACCTGTGAAGATTCAAGGCTGTCATACCACTGGAGAGTTCCGAAACTCTGATAGGATACAGACGGCACGAAATGGGTTTCACAAAGTCTGAACCGCCACGACAGTATGAACGTTCAATGGCACAGAAGCAAGCTCCGTTCTCTTCAAAATTACAATAGACACACTCCTCCCCATCTTTTACCAGAGGGGTAACACAGTCTCCGTCACCATCTATCTCAAAGAAGCCAACCTGAGCAACTCTTTCTCTTCCAATTGGAGGCATAAGAGGGGAAAACTTGTCGTAGTTTTCTTCTATTCTTGCAGCCTCTTCTTCCAGCATAGGAGCTCCACTGTCCCCTATCACACAGCAGACTCCTCCACATTTTTCATAATCACACGCAAATTTCTCTGTTAAAATCTCGGGAGAGACGATTATATCGTCAATTATTATCATTTGATCCATATTCTTGAGCAACTACCGAATGTAATGTTATATTTCCTGTATTTAATATATTCTGCAACATCTGATTTACCCGCTCAGCATTGACTGCATTGATCGCTTCATTTCTCTTGCTGTAGAAATCCCTCTGGCTGATAAATCTGTATTTTAGCATCTCTTTCCAATAATCAAAACTGTTTTCCTGCTGGAAAGTGGTCCTTCCTATCAGATTCTTTTTGACCGATGCCACCTCATTTGCAGTGACACCTCTTTCGGCAAGATCCATAATGATCTTGGCAAACCGGTCCTCGAGATAATTCGAATCAAAATTGTTATAGGTAGAGAAGGTAAACTCCAGCATCACCACCTCTTTGGGATAGCGGTAGAACCTCATACCGGAGTTGATGATAATTCCGTCCATCGAAAGTTTGCGTCCCAAATGGCGCTGAATTATTTTTGAAACGACCTCTGCCAAAGCTCTCTCATCTATATTCATATTGTAAGGGAAGGTCAGTTTGCAACTGTGCAGAGCACGTGGAAATTCCATCGGCATCACCTCTGTTCCCACCTTGTCGTATGTGGCAATGGAGATATTGCTGCTCTCGTTTTTCCTCTTGAGAACCTTCTCCGTAGGCATTGATGCTATATACTTACGGACATTCTTGAACAAATCAAATTCGGGAATATCCCCCACAAATATGAATGAAAATTCAGCAGGATTTGAGTAGAGGGTATTGATAAAGTTTATTGCCGAATAGTAGTCAAGCTGCTGCAGGAGAGTTGTGTCTTCAAAATGGTGATTGCTCTCCCCTGCAATGATATTCTTGGCCATAGCCCTGTGGAATCTAACCGATGGAGAATTTCCGACAAAAGGGGCACAACCACTCTTCATTTCATAATACTTTGCGTAGGCAGTATCATCGGGAGCACATTCGCGGAAATAGAGTTGGAGCATTTTCATAAACTCCTCAATATAATCCTTATGGAATCTTCCCACGAGTTTTGTTTCTCCCAATGAAATCTCACGACGGAGAGTAAAATATGATCCACGCTGAATCTCCTCTATTTCAGAGTAGTTATAACCTCCGGTAAGATTTATTCGGGCAATATCATTGATATATTCTCCCAACACCTGATGATCCTCTTCGGAGAGGGAAATTCCACCTCTGGAAACTGCCTCAAACTCGATCCAATCGGGTTGTTGTCCCATTTTCTTGTATGCAACATTGACCCCGTTTCTGAGTCTGCGCGAATGTAAATCTTCCGAAGAGTAGGCAAGGTATTGGGTAAACTCTTTGAAATCCTTGCTCCACTGTGAAACTTTCTTGGGCGGAAGATGATAATAACCCAGCAGAGAATCGACCTCGAATGGAGGAAGATTTGGGGTAACAATATATTCCAACGAGTCTGTGGGCAAAGGGGAGACACAGGTTATAAGGGCATTTTCGCTATCCATCAGCAACAGTCTCATAAAACTGTCCACATCCTCTTTTGTTATCTTCTGCTGCAACACATCGATATAACTTTTATAGAGTTCCACTCCATTCATACTGTATCCCGAAATGAAGTTATTGAAACACAATGTGAAATAGAATGAATTGTCGAGAATCGAACGTCTGTCGTAAAGGAGCTGCAACTGCTTCATATAGTTTTCATTGGCCCGCTCATACTCCTGGGGATATGCCCCGTCACGGACCAATCTGCCCAACTGCGAGATAATGAAAGTATATGCCTTTTTATAATCCAGCGGAGCACATTCTATATCAACTGAAACAGAATTCAGACCGAGATACGAATCCTTTACAACCTGCAGGCTCTGAGGGTGGAACGATTCGTTGTAAATCTCACGGGAGAGTCTTTGGCTGATAATATCGCGGGTAACCTCCGACATATATTCATAGACATAAGGTACTGCTGTATTGCGCAACACCTGATTATGTTCTGTGGTAAAAAATTTCAATGAAATATTTGCAGCGGTGGCCTCTTTGTCCTCAAAGTAAAAAATTCCTTTGTTTTTCAGTTGCGGCATCGGGGGATAGGTCACCGAACTCGGAACAGTACTTTTGGGCAAAGTTTGAAAGAGGGCTTTGAGCCTTGTCTCGACTGCAGCCACATCGATATCTCCCGAAATGACTATCGCCTGCAACTCGGGACGGCAGTATTTTGAATAAAAATCCCTTACATCTTCGGGAGTATAGGAATCTATCTGCCGGAATATCTCATCTGCCGGAAGATATGCATAGTCCGAGCCGGCATACAACTTCCTGCGCAGAGAATCCTCCACCCTTGTCTCCAGATTCTGACTTGCCGAAAAGACATTTCTCAAAAATGATTTTCCACGAGTGACCGAATTTTCATCTATCGACACACTCGAAGCGACATTGCACAGAGCCAGCAACATCGAATCAACTATCATATCGTTCTTTTTCAAAGGGACGTTGCGGCACAGGAAAGTCATACTTTTATCCTGTATCCTTACAGAAAGGTCGTCCTTGAAATCGAGACCCATATTATCTATAAAGGTAAATATCTCACCGTCAGGGAAATTCCTTGTGTCTGTCAGAGCCATTGAATTCATCAGATATACCATTCCCATATTGGTGGAATCCTGCAAAGCCATACCCATTTTCTGTATCAGAGCAAAATCGGCATAACCTTTGATAGTAGGATTCTTTATCAGGTAATATGTAAGACCATTCTCCATTTTCCTTTTAATAATTCTGGAGTCGTCACCGAGTGAACCCACCATCTGCCCCATAAGTACATTGAGGGAGAACAGCAGTGATATGGACATTAATAAAATTCGCTTCATATTGGCAAAGATAGTAAAAACCGATATATTAAAACCGATATGAGCAAAGCAATGTTGAAAAATTTAACAACATCCTGATTATAAGCACATAAACACCTGCCACCTTTCAGCAGAAATGGACATATGTTAAAAAAGAGTAAAAATTAGGGAGCCAAAATATTTATTTTAAACATATTTTATATACTTTTGCAAGATATTGACTTTTGAAAATCAACTAATTATATTAATACAAAATGAAGAAAGTTTTAATTGTTTTTATCGCGCTACTTGCGTCAGTTTCAATCTTTGCACAAGATATGGAATCTGCAACCAACATGTACAACGAAGGAGCAACTGCCCTTAATATGGGAGACAAAGAAACAGCTCTAAAATGTTTCCAGGAAGCACTATCACAAGCTGAAATGATCGGTGGTGAAGCTGAGGAACTTATGTACAATTGCAAGAAAAACATTCCTGTTTTGATTATGTCAATCGGAAAAGAGAAAGCTAACAACAACGACATCGCAGGTGCTATCGCTACCTTCGAACAAGCTATCGAAAAAGCTGAAGAGTATGGTCAAACCGATGTTGTAGTGGAAGCTGAATCTCTTATCCCTCAACTATATATGCAGGAAGGTAATGTTTGCTTGAAAAACAAAGATTACCAAGGCGCATTGAATGCTTACAACAAAGTAATCGAAATCAACCCTAACGATTCAAATGCTTATCTTCGTATCGGTCAGGCAGCTTCTCGTCTTAACGACAACGCTACCGCTATGGATGCATACAACAAGTCTATCGAACTTGGAAACAAGAATGCAACCAAAGAGATTGCAAAACTTTACCTTACAATGGCTAATGGCGAGCTAAAAGCTAAAAACTACCAAGAAGCTTTGGATCACGCACTTAAATCAAACGAAATCGCCGCTAACCCTACAGCAATGCAAATCGCAGGTACTGCAGCTTTGGCTCTTAAAAACTACACTGCAGCTATTGAAAACTTCGAAGGTTTCATCGCTGCAAACCCTACAGCCAAAAATGCTGACCAGATCAGATACCAATTGGCAACCTCATACGAGGCTACAGGTGACAAAGCAAATGCTTGCGTTAACTACAAAGCGATTTTGAGCAACCCTCAATTCAAAGAATTTGCAACACACAAAGTAAACGTAGAACTTAAATGTCAATAAGCCTTGAGTTATTAGCTCCGGCAAAAAATAAAGACATCGGCATTGCAGCAATAGATTGCGGTGCCGATGCCGTATATATAGCGGGTCCCTCATTCGGTGCCCGTGAACAGGCAGGCAACAGTTTTGAGGAAATAGCCCTCCTTACAGACTATGCCCACCAATTCGGGGTGAAGATATATCTCACCCTCAACACGATTTTGTACGATCACGAACTGGAGGCTGCCAGAGAGACTATTTTCAGCGCATACGATGCCGGATGCGACGCTGTAATCATACAGGATATGGGGGTTCTGAAGATGGAACTTCCCCCTATCGAACTCCACGCATCGACCCAATGCAACATCAGGACTGTAGATCAGGCCCGCTTTATGGAGTCATTGGGATTCCCCCGAATCATTTTGGCAAGAGAATTGTCTGTAGAGCAGATCCGCCAAATCCGCTCTGCGGTAAATTGTGAAATAGAGTCATTTGTTCACGGAGCACTGTGCGTAAGTTACAGCGGACAATGTTATTTGAGCCAATACCTCGCCGGCAGAAGTGCCAACAGAGGCTCCTGCATACAGGCTTGCCGCTCAAAATATGACCTTCTCGATATGCAGGGAAATACCATTTTGAAGGACAAAACGATACTCTCCCTGAAAGATCTCTCATTGGAAGAGAGAATTGCAGAGATGGCAGATGCAGGGGTTTGCTCTTTCAAAATCGAAGGTCGTCTGAAGAATATCTCATACGTAAAAAATATCGTACGCAATTACCGTAAGGCTTTGGACAAAGTTATCGCACAAAGCAACGGAAAGTATTGTGCTGCCTCCCACGGCAGGGTATCAGGTGGATTCACTCCCAATCCATCGGCCACTTTCACAAGGGGATTTACCCAATATTTCATTAACGGAGATCGCGCCAAATGGTCTTCATTCGATGTGGCAAAAGGGGTCGGAGAATTGGTCGGAAATGTAACTGCCATAAACTCTGTCGGAAAGAACTCGATGACCTTCTCGATAAAACCCCACAGCACCTTCTCACAAGGGCTGAACAACGGAGACGGACTTTGTCTTGTATCTAAAAGCGGAGATGTGGTAGGAGTAAGGGCAGATGTGGTAAATGGCAACAGTGTCACCTCCAAACCATTGAACACCCTCACCAAAGGGGCTACCATATACCGTAATTTCAACCACAAGTTCGAGAAAGAGATAGAGAACAACCCTCCTCAAAGGCTCATAGATGTAAATCTCGACATCACATTCACCGACAACTACGAATGTATCATCGAGGCATATGCCCAAAGTGGAGTCTGCTCGAGGGCGATTATCAGTGGAGATGTTGCCCAGAATAAAGAATTGGCCCTCAACAACATAATATCCCAACTGAGCAAAAGCAGCGGATTTTTCAAATTTTCCGTAAGAAAAACCACCGGAGAAAACATCCCTTTCATTCCTGCCAAGACTCTCAACTCTCTGCGCAGGGAACTTGCACAGGATATGGTAATCGTTCCTCCACAGGAAAATGACAACATTTTTGTGCCGACTGCCCCTTGGGAGCAAATCGACAAGAGCCGTATTATCCCTCCCCAAAGGAAAAATTACCTCAACTGTGCCAATGCCCTCTCCAAAGAGGTATATAGGGAAATCGGTATCGAGGCATCTGACGCATACGAACTCACTCCCGACGACCAGATGGAACTTATGCGAACAAAATATTGCATAAGAAATGAACTGGGACTATGCCCAAAAATAAAAAAAGGAGAGAAACCTCTCCCCCTTATATTGGTAAACAACTCCAAGAAACTTAAAGTGAGTTTCGACTGCTCTCTCTGCGAGATGAGCATCACCCCATATAGAGGTAATTAGCCAGATTGCAGAATGCTATCTTGGCATTCACATTCCCCTCAATTGCCTCCCTTGTCCGCTCTAATGCACTCACCCAGCGAGAAATGCTCTCCTGTGGAACAACTTTGGAAAGATGTTCTATATGAGGATATTCCGCAGGGGTGGCATTGGAGAGTTGGGGAACACCTTTATGCAGCATCAACACTTTTCTCAAAAGTTCCTGCGAGTAAAGACAAAATCCTTTCTGACGCTCCCTGCCCAGTTCCACTATCTCTTCATTGTTTTTGAGCAATTTCAAAAGATCCTTACGGGCAGCTGCCTCAAACATAGCCACCGCCTCCGACATATATTGAACCCCCTCTGTTGCACTTGCCACCGCCGCAATTGCTTCTCCTACACTTCCTCCACACGCCCTGGCATAGCTGAGGGCCTCCTGCTCCGAGATCGAGAATTTTTCCTGAAGGTATCTGGCAAGGGTCTGAGCCTCCACCGGATGGACTCTCACCAGCTGAGAACGGGAACGGATTGTCCCGAGAACATTTTCGGGAGAGTGGCTCACAAAAATAAAATAGGTCCCCTCGGTCGGTTCTTCGACAATTTTCAGCAGACGGTTTGCCGCCTCCGTACTCATCCTTTCGGGGAGATAAACCAACATATATTTATTGAACCCTTCGTAAGATTTCAATGACAGTTTGGCAAGAATCTCTTTCGCCTCCGATACACTGATTGCTCCCACTTTGTCCTCAATTTTAATCTTCTGATAGAGTTCCTTTTCGATAAAATAGGGATTCTCTTCCAGAAGTTCCCGCCACTGCTGCACGAAGTGGTCGCTCACCGGCTTTTTGTCAGAACCGGACTTGGAGGTGGTATTGACAGGAAAGACAAAATGGAGGTCAGGATGCATTCCTTTGGATATTTTCTTGCAGACAGGACACTCGCCGCAGGAATCTCCTGAGGAAGTTTTGCTTCTGCAAGAGAGATATTGAATAAATGCAAGGGCCATAGGCAATGCGCCGCAACCATCCTGTTCCACGAACATTATGGAGTGCCCTGCCCTGCCACTTTCGACCATATTTATCAGGCGGTCCTTTAAATCGTCGTTTCCTATTACTTCTTTAAATTGCATATCCGACTTCAAATATAAATATTATCTTTGTAAATTATTGTCAATTATGGAAGAAAAAAATATTATATATGATTGTTCCCGAGGCTGTACCACAGAAAGGACAGAGCAGGGAGAACTACTATGCCAATACAGTCCGGGATGCTGCAAGCTGAAGAATTTCAACTGGCTCAGCGGAATTCACGACAGCAAATTGGCCACTCTATATGAAGTAAGATTCAAAAACACCAGAAAGGCGGTTTACGAAAATACATCGGGCCAACTCCTTAAAACAGGTGACCTGGTAGTTGTGGAAGCAACCACAGGACACGATGTTGGTATCATCACCCTTGAAGGACCTGTCGTAGGACGCCAGCTTTTGCGTCACAACATAAATCCCGAAGAGAAAGAATTCAGAAAAATATATCGCAAAGCCCGTCAGCTGGACCTTGAAAGATGGCAGGAAGCTATCGCCAAAGAGCACCAAACAATGATTCGTTCGAGAGTCATTGCAGCAGAGATGGGACTCGATATGAAAATCGGAGATGTCGAGTATCAGGGAGACGGAACAAAAGCGATTTTCTACTACATCGCTGACGAGAGAGTCGATTTCAGACAGCTTATTAAAGTCTTTGCAGAGGAGTTCAGAATAAGAATCGAGATGAAACAGATTGGTGCAAGACAGGAGGCAGGTCTTATCGGCGGACTTGGAGTATGCGGAAGAGAGCTTTGCTGCTCAAAATTCATCAACAACTTCCAGTCCATCTCCACACAAGCGGCGAGATGTCAGGATCTATCCCTTAATCCTCAGAAACTTGCAGGCCAATGCAGCAAGCTAAAATGTTGTATCAACTACGAGGCTCCCATCTACATCGATGCCCAAAAGAGATTCCCTTTTGTCAATTCTCCTTTGGAATTGCAGGACGGACAGGCATTCCTTATCAAGACCGATATTCTCAAAGGCATTATGTGGTTCTCATATCAGGAGGGAAGTTTCTCCAATATGATTCCTCTTACTGCGTATGAAGTAAAACAAATCATCAATGAGAACAAGGCGGGAAGAAAACCTGCCACCATCCTCAAAACCCAACAGGAAGAGAAGAAAAACGACTTCGTAAGTTCTATTGGTGAGGACAACATTAACCGTTTCGACGAGAAAAAGAAAAGCAAGAACAAAAAGAAGAAGAGAAAACCTTCAAATCACAAAAACCAGGAAAAGGGACAATCCAATCCCGCTCCACAACAAAATAAAAATGAGTAAGAAGGGATTTACAGCATTTGTTATATTGATGACAATTGCCTTGAGCGGCTGCCACAATAACAGCAAGAGTCCGGATTTTGCATTTCACACCTTTAGTGCGGAGAGTGGTAATTTGGCATCATTTCAGGTGGAAATGACCGACTCCACTACCCACGAGGTCTTTGTATATACCCGTTACTCGTATCAATATGACCTTGGAAAACTTCCTGCAGTAATTACCATAACCTCCCCTTCAGGAAAAAGAGGTTCTGAAACCATTGAACTGGAAGGAAACCTTGAAAATATAAAGGAATTCATTGGAGACGATAACTCCCAACAAGGGATAAAACTCTCTCAATCATCAGAATATTACGATATTAAGGTTCTGTACAGAAGCAACATCCACCCTATCGAGAGCGGCACCTGGAATATCGATATTTATATCCCAAACACTAAAAATGTATTGGGCGTAGGAATAGAAAATGTAACAATAGCAGAGAAATAGAAGATGAGCGGAAAAGATAAACTTAGAAAATTCAGAGAAAACGAAACATTTGAAAATCTTCTCCAACCCACCACTGCCGAGGTGTTTCAGAAGGATCATCCGATAAAAGGAAAATGGGGTGAAAAGATGTTTGGAAACAATAATCCCATCATTCTCGAACTTGGTTGCGGTAAAGGAGAATATACCATCGCTTTGGCTGAAAAATATCCCGAAAACAACTATATCGGAGTGGATATCAAAGGGGCAAGACTATGGAAGGGGGCAAAATATGCCACCGAAAATTCATTGAAGAATGTTGCCTTTCTGAGAACCAGAATTGAGTTCATCGACTCTATTTTTGCACAAGGGGAAGTATCTGAGATCTGGCTTACTTTCTCCGATCCCCAGCCAAACAAACCCCGCAAAAGACTCTCATCTCCTCTGTTCCTTGAGAGATATTCACATATTCTGAAAGAGGACGGCATTATCCATCTGAAGACCGATAGCCAACTGCTGCACGAATATACTGTCGAAATTGTGCAGCAGGAGCAACATACTCTTTTGGAAGCAAACAACGACATTTATGGCTCAGGAAGGGCAAAAGACGACGATATCCTTTCAGTAAAAACCTTCTACGAAAAACAGTTTTTAGCGAAAGGTATGCCGATTACTTATGCCAAATGGAAATTAAGAAAGTAGCAGCGAATCTGCTATTTTTGACAAAGCCTCCTTATAATAGGATTCCCTGAGGGGCTCAAGAGACTGTTTTGCTTTAGACAAAATCTCTCCCAGACGCTCCTTAGCCAATTCAAGACCACTATTCTGATAGACAAACTCTTTGATTTGATCTATCAGAATTTTATTTTGCTGCTGGCTCTCGGAAGTCGAGGCAAGTGGAACTATTTTCCCCATCAATTCTCTGATACGTCCCTCATCCGAAGGGTTGGCAGACATTGCACACAGTAGCGGCATAGTGATTTTTCTCTCTTCGATATCACATCCGCTATCCTTTCCTGTCTGCGAAGATGGGTAATAATCTATAATATCGTCTCTGATCTGGAACGAAATACCTATCAGATGGGCATATTCGGTCAGTGATTCGACAATATCGGAAGCAGCCCCCGAGACGATAGCGGCACATCTGACTGATGCGACGAACAATGAGCCTGTCTTCCTTTTGATGATATTCAGATAATCCTGTTCTGTGGTGGTGAGGGAATCTGCAAAATCCATCTGCATCATCTCCCCCTCAGCAAGTTCTTCCAAAGTGCCGGCATAGCATCTGAGAACTTCGTTGGGACATTGTTTCTCGAGCAACAGCGCCAAAGCCCTTGTAAGCCAGAAATCTCCGATAAGGATAGAAGCTCCCGGAGAGAAAAGTTTGCTCACGGTCTTGTTTCCCCTGCGTTGCTCACTGTTATCGACAACATCGTCGTGCAACAAGCTCGCTGTATGGATAAGTTCCGAAGCTGTGGCACACGCTACTGTCTGTTCATTTACGAGCCCGCTACCCGCCATTGCACTTGCAAAGGCGAGCAGAGGTCGTATCTGTTTACCCGATGTATCAAAAAGATATCTGTTTATCCTATTGAGCATATCACTTTTGGAATCCAATGTATTGCACAATAGCGACTCAAATGCAGACCAGTGCTCTGCGAGATGTTTTTTGATTTCGGATATATTGTTCATTTCCTTTTAAGGTTTTATTCGTTAGAAGATATAAGCCAAAGACAATGAGCCTCCGTTGAATTTCGCTGTCTTAAGGTTATCAACCATTGCCTCAAGATCTGTTTTGAATGATTTGTTCAAATCCCAGTTCCATTTGAATGCCACCTGCAATTTCCAGACATTCACACCAAGACCAAGACCGACACCATATTGGAACTTGTTCCATTGCTCTGCACCAATAAATACACCATCCTGGAATAGTCCGTAACCGATAAATGGAGATACAAAGACGTATGGTTTCACGATATCAAACAAACTGATACCCCATTGGATATTTACAGGAAGTCTCAATGAGCCACTTCTAATGGTAGCATTTTCGGTATTGACACCTTGTTGGACATAAAGCAGTTCGGGCTGAACCTCAAATCCAAGAGGAAGATTTATCGACATAAGACCTCCTACGTGGAATCCGGTATAGGTTTTAAGGAATCCTTTCTCCTTCATCTCTTCCAATCCTGACATATTTGTGAAATCCATACCGGCTTTCACACCGAATTTAAAGGCTTGCGAGTAAGCATTCACTGAAAATATAGCTGCAAGAAGAGTCACAACTACAATTGATAAAGTTTTTTTCATACTAATGGTTTTTAAAGATTAGAAAATAAAAGTAAGGGGTATCAACTTTTCGGCTGACACCCCATTATCAATTACTCGATAGATGCCATCTTTTGAACGATTGCACCTTTGGTGGTTGAGCCGACCATTTTGTCTTTCATCTCACCACCTTTGAAGAATAGCAAAGTAGGGATGTTTCTGATTCCGTATTTCATAGGAACTTCTGAACAGTCATCTACGTTCACTTTAGCGATAAGCCATTTGCCTTCATACTCTTGAGCCAATTCGTCAACAATAGGAGAAAGCATTTTGCAAGGACCACACCAAGGAGCCCAGAAATCCAACAATACAGGAATTTCAGATTTAATTACCAATTCCACAAAATTTGAATCATTAATTGTTACCATAATTGTAAGTATTATAATTAAAAAAAGAATACAAGTGATATTTCCAGATTTCGGGTCGAGCCATTGGAATCCTTCGAAGAGGCCTCCCCTTTGGTCATACCTTCATCATACATAAGTTCAATCGGAACACATTTGGCAAAACTCCAATTATATTTTACCTGAACCTGAAATTTCCAAAAATCGATACCGCCACCTACGCCGATACCATAATCGAATCTGCTATACTTATCCCGGGAGAATTCATCAGATTCGTGCAAAGCATAACCGATATAGGGTGAAACCATCACAAAAGGACGCAAAAGAATCAAATCCAATCCGACCTGAAGGTTCACAGGCAAATGGAGATAACCTATTGAATTTTTGCCATAAGGAGTCTTATAACCTCCCGACAAATAGTAAAGTTCGGGCTGTATAGTCATTCCCTGTACAGGGAGAGCAAAACTTGTTACAATTCCGGCACTGAAACCGACATTTGAAGAAAAATAGTATGACAGAGACGAATTGCTGAAATCACCCAGCGAAGAGATATTCACTCCACCCTTGATACCGAAGGTACAGATGGAAGCTCCTCCCGATGATTTTTCCTTATCTGAAGCCGATAAAGAGACCATCGAAAGCAAAGCAATCGCCAACATCATTAACTTTTTCTTCATAGCCTTATTATTTCTCTGCGAAAATAGCAATTTATTTGTTTTTCACCAAAAAGGCAAGACCACCTTCTGAAGTCTCTTTATAAAGACTTGGCAAATCGTGTCCTGTCTGTTTCATTGCTTCTATTACTGTATCAAAACTCACCATGTGACGTCCATCCGACATCAAAGAATATTGTGTTGCATCCATAACACGAGCAGCAGCAAACGCATTACGCTCAATACAAGGGATTTGGACCAATCCGCAAACAGGGTCACAGGTAAGTCCGAGAAAGTGTTCCATTCCAATGGAAGCAGCACACTCAACCTGTGGAGCAGTACCGCCGAAAAGTTGTGTAACTGCCGCAGAAGCCATTGCACAAGCAGAACCCACCTCTCCCTGACAACCAACCTCAGCCCCTGAAATAGAGGCATTCTGTTTAATGATCGAACCGATAAGACCTGCTGTAGCGAGTGCCTTCAGAATTTTCTTGTCGGAATACTCATAACAGGTGTGAATCAGATTCATAGTAGCAGGAAGCACTCCGCAAGAACCGCAGGTGGGAGCTGTCACAATGATACCTCCTGCCGCATTCTCTTCTGATACTGCCAACGCATAGGCAAACATCAGTCCGCGACGATACATCGAAGTCTGATAACTCTTGGCGTGCTGGTAATACGAATATGCTTTTCTGCGGACATTCAATCCTCCGGGAAGAACACCCTCCTCGTCGAGACCCCTCTCGATGGCAGCCTTCATAACTTTCCATCGTTCATTGAGGAAATCCCAGATATCAGACTCCTCGTATCTGGCAACATATTCCCAGAAATTGCAGTTCTGGTCGTTGCACCAGGCGAGAATATCTGCCATTTTGGAATCGGGATAGATATGTTTGTGAGGTTCCCTTTTTCCGGTCTCACTGATATCTCCTCCACCTATGCTGAAATAGACCTTTTCCCGGATTTTCTCTCCGGCAGGGCTGAAAGCCTCGAATCTCATTCCGTTGGGATGCTCCGGAAGAAACTCTTTAGGTTGCCAGATAATCTCTGTTTTACATTTGTGTTCGTCCTGAAGTGTCTCCAAAAGAGCCACATCTGTAAGGTGGCCCTTTCCTGTGGCAGCCAGACTACCATACAGCGTAATAACATACGAAGATGCTTCGGGGGTCAATTCCCGAAACATCTCCGCTGCTTTTTTGGGGCCCATCGTATGACTGCTCGACGGACCTTTTCCTATTTTGAATATTTCCTTTATGCTTTCCATATAAGCACAAAGATAGAAGAAAAACTATACAGTCTGCTCAATATTCCAAACAAATGCTCTTACACCCACTTCTTTATTTCTGTTATCGAGTTTCTGTACAGTCTCCAACAATTCAGAAACTTTCTCATCCTCGACAACAGTCATAACTGCTGAATTCATCTCTGGCCAGGTGTGAGTTCCTCTGCGGGGCTCTCCGCCATTTGTTCCACGGCCCTGCACTTGTTCAAAAAATGTAAAGCCACTTATTTTCAAGCAATCAAGCAAGTATTCCACCCTTTCGGTATTGGCTTGATTGAATACTATAAATACACATTTCATATTAACTCCTTTTTATTTTTTATTCTGTGGACCTTCATAATGAGATGAAAGTTGCATAAAGATGAAATTCTTACGGTTTTGAGCCTCTTTATCACGCTCACCGTGACGCGACATCAAAGCATACATCACAGGAACGACAATCAAGGTAACCAAAGTAGAAACCAACAGACCACCGATAACCACGACACCCATAGGTCTCCACATTTCAGAACCCTCACCCTGGCTCAACGCCATAGGAAGCATACCAAGCAATGTGGTAAATGCTGTCATCAACACAGGACGAAGACGTGAAGCACCTGAAAGGGCAATCGCCTCATTGAGTTCATATCCTCTGTCACGCATAAGGTTGATGTAGTCCACAAGTACGATACCGTTCTTCACCACGATACCCACCAGCATAATGAAACCCAATGCACCGATCATATCGAGAGAAGTTCCTGTAATCCACAAAGCGATAATCACACCTGTCACCGCAAAAGGAATAGAGGTCATAATGATAGCAGGCTTATTGAATGATTCAAACTGCGAAGCCATCACAATATAAACCAACAACACGATAAGCGCAAGCAACATACCCATATCTCCGAAAGTCTCCTGCTGGTCTTCATAACTACCGCCAAGACGGACAGTTATACCGTTAGGTGTACCGAGTTTGTCAATCTCTTTCTGAATTTCCACTGCAAGTTCACCCAAAGATGAATCGTATGCCATAGAAGAGACTTTCACAATTCTCTGACGGGATTTTCTATCGATTTGAGGTGGTGCCCAATACTCTTCAACGTGTCCAAGCTCTTTGACTTTTACAAGTTTGCCTATCGCTGTAGGAATAGACATATCCTCGATATCGGTAATGGAGTTTCTGTTTTTCTCTTCAAGACGGACCAAAATATCATATTCGTCACCATCGTCTTTCAAGAAACCTGAAGCCATACCATTAACCCTGTTTCTGATATAGGTAGAAACAGTAGCTGTGTTAAGACCGTGGTAAGCAAGTTTCTCCTTGTCCAAAACCAAGTTAAGTTCAGGACGGTCCTCGTCTCTGGAAATGTTGACGTTACGAGCATCAGAAACATTGTTTACAATAGCATTCTTGACCTCCTGAGCATAGATATTTGTCTGATCGAAGTTGAAACCATAGATTTCTACGTCAACGGTTTGAGGTCTTCCACCGAAACCACTCGACACATTACACTGGTAGTCAATGATTTCAGGATAGTTTTTCATCTCCTGACGAAGAACCTCGGCAATTTCGAAAATTGTACGCTCTCTGTGATATTTCTTGTTACATCTTACGGTCATCGATATCTTGTTGTTGGTTGTCGATGAGAACAGAGCCGATACCCCTGCATCGTCATTCGAACCGCAAGAAGATGAAATCATCTGAATCTCGGGAACAAGAGCCATAAATTTGGTTTCAAGGACGCGGGCAAGTTTTGCAGTCTCCTCAACACGGGTACTACGAGCCAGCTCCACTGTAACACTAAGACGGCC
>JAZRBT010000236.1:0-2405 GCA_045635245.1 Candidatus Coprenecus sp. | reverse complement strand
TACAGAGAAACCACATTTGCGGGAAGCCTCCTGCTGCAATGAAGAGGTGGTAAAAGGTGGTGCAGGTGTTCTTACTGCATCCTTTTTATCTACAGAAGCGACTTCAAATTGGGATTGGCGGCACAGTTCCAAAAATTGCTGAACTTGTTCCAAAGTCTCGAACTTCTGGTCATACACCCCTTTCACTTTGGATTTTCCTTTCGAGAAAATACCCTCTACACGATAATATTCTTTCGATTTGAACTCGCTGATTTCGCGCTCTTTCTCTACGACAAGTCTCAGTGCCACAGACTGCACACGACCGGCAGAGAGTGATGGTTTCACCTTTTTCCACAAAATGGGGGAAATCTCAAAACCCACTATTCTGTCGAGAACTCTTCGAGCCTGCTGAGCCATAACAAGATTCATATCCACTCCGCGTGGCTCTTTGATGGCATTCAAAATAGCATCCTTGGTAATCTCGTGGAAAACTATTCTCCTGGTCTTCTCGGGATCGAGATCGAGTGTCTGTTGCAAATGCCAGGCAATTGCCTCTCCCTCACGGTCTTCATCGGATGCCAACCACACTGTAGTAGCTTTCTTGGTAGCCTCCTTAAGTTCTGTCACAACCTTTTTCTTATCTGCTGAAACTTCATAGACAGGGGTAAAATCATTCTCGATGTCTATACCTAATTTCTTCTTGGACAGGTCTCTGATATGACCGAAACTCGACTTTACCGTATACTCTTTCCCTAAAATTTTTTCAATTGTTTTGGCCTTTGCCGGTGACTCAACAATAACTAAATTCTCTCCCATTTTCCCTTTGTCGTTAAAATTTGAAGGTGCAAAGTAAATGATAAAGTGAGATAAAAACCAAATTTTTTCTAAATTCGCAGAATATTCCAATCCAAAAATGAAAGAAAAAAATAGAAAAAGATTTATACAATTGCTTTGGCTTATTATATTCGGGCCAATTGCATTCTTGCTGATTTTCATCACTTGTGTGGGTATTTTTGCCGAGATTCCGTCATTTGAAGAACTCGAAGACCCTAAAAGTTTCTTGGCTACCGAATTAATTTCGGAAGATGGAGAGATTATTGCCACATACCATATCGAAAACAGGTCCCACGTGGCATATGATGAGTTATCACCTTATCTTATCAGTGCAGCCATTGCTACAGAGGATGCACGATTCCACAACCACTGCGGTATCGACTTCAGAAGTCTTGCCAGAGTGGGTGTGAAAACTTTGCTTATGGGTAACAAAAGTGCCGGTGGCGGCAGTACCATCACTCAGCAGTTGGCAAAAACTTTGTTCCCCAGAGATACCACCTCGACCAATTTCCCCGGTGGAAAATATATCAGACTCGCCTCTAACAAATTCAAAGAGTGGATTACAGCTGTAAAACTTGAAAGAAACTACTCCAAAGATGAGATTATGGCAATGTATATGAATGCCATTTTCTTCGGGAGCAACGCTTTTGGAATAAAATCGGCTGCCAATACCTTCTTTAATAAGGAGCCCATAGATTTGAACATTCAGGAGAGTGCCACCCTTGTCGGTATCGTGAACAAACCTACCCGATACAACCCCGTAATCAACTATGACAGATCTATCGAGCGCAGGAACCACGTAATCAGCCAGATGGGAAAATACGGCTACATCACTCAGGCTGAAGCCGATTCACTTAAAGCTCTTCCTATCGAGCTCGACTACAACCAACAGGACCACAACACCAGCATTGCCCCATATTTCAGGGATATGCTGAAAAAATATATGAGTGCCAAAGAGCCTCGCCGCTCTTCGTACTATTTCGAAGAAGACTACATTGCAGACACCAGATTGTGGGAAGAGGATCCTTTGTACGGATGGCTTAACAAAAATCTCAAACCTGACGGTTCAAAATACAATCTCGACAAAGATGGTCTGAAAATTTACACCACTGTCAATTCCAAAATGCAGAAATATGCAGAAGAGGCTATTGCAGAGCATCTTGGAGAATACCTGCAACCTGCATTCTTCCGCGAACTGAAGAATAAACCCAACAGACCTTTTGCTATCGACACTCCATACGATCTGACACAGGATTTGTTGAGTCAGGCAAGACGCTGGAGCGACAGATACAGATCTCTCAAAAACGAAGGTGCTACCGAAAAAGAGATTCAGGATTCATTCAACGAGAAAACCAAAATGAGAGTTTTCGCTTGGAATTCAAAAGGTTATATTGATACCGTAATGACTCCTAACGACTCCATCAAATACTACAAATCATTCCTCAGAAGTTCATTTGTGGCAATGGAGCCCACCACAGGACACATCAAAGCATATATCGGCGGTCCAAACTACAGATTCTTCAAATATGACAATGCCCGTCAGGGTAAACGTCAGGTAGGATCTACCATCAAACCATTCTTGTACACTTTGG
>JAZRBT010000235.1:0-3969 GCA_045635245.1 Candidatus Coprenecus sp. | reverse complement strand
ACATATGTTCTATATGCAGTACCATTTTCTGTTGAGTTTGCAGTAATAAAGCTTGTTTCGTCAACGTTGATTGTGATGTTTTCCCAATTTGCGTATGCGTTTTTACCACCAATACCACCAACATATGACATTCCTTTTACCTCAACGTGGCCTGTTAGCTCAATGTTTGTGTATTTTGATGTATGAGGATTTCCAGATACAACTCCAACATTTAGGCGACCTGAAACTTTTGCGTTTTTGATTTTTAAGTTTTTGATCTCTCCACTATCTGTGTTTGCAAACAATCCTACTGTAGTATTGTAACCAGAGATTAGAAGATTTGAAATAGTGTGATTTTGTCCATCAAAGATTCCTTGGAATGCTGTAGGATTTCCAATAGGAGTCCATTCTTCGTTATTTAGATCTATATCTTTTGTAAGAACAACGGTGTATCCGATAAAGCTATTACCATTATTAACTTCTAATGCAAATGCTTTAAGTTCTTCAACATTATTTATCTCATAAACTTCCTTTTCTCCATAAACAAGCTTACCATCTACATAAACTCTTGCATTTGGTTGTGTTTTGTCTTTTTTAACATTCCAAAGGGTGTTATTACTTTTCGAACCATTAGCAAAACCCTCTGATGTACTCTTGTTGATAAATATTTCAGCTGGTGCTAATTCAGTGTCTATTTCAATGGCTGCTTTTCCTTCTACTTGTTTAGTTGCTTTGAATGAGCAATTATTAAATGTTGTACTATTCCATTCATCTCCGTTCTCCCTATAAATAAGGACAGCTTTACCAGCAGAATTGAATGTACAATTGTTGAATGTGGCATTTTTTGAACCGTATGTCCATACATTGTACCAGTCTGATGATTCTTGTTCAAATGTACAACTTTCAAAAGTGGAAACTTTTGCATATAGGAATGGTTGACCAATAATTGTACAATTTTCGAAGGTTTCTGTTTCAGAATGTATGAAACCTGAGTAATTAACATTGTTAAATTTAAGAGTTACATTATTGAATGCTACATTTATATTAGAGGTAATTGCTCCAGAGTTCTGCATATCAATAACAATACCTTCTTCGATACCAATTATTTCAAATGAAGTGTTTAAATTTTGTTTAGGCCATACATAGTCAGCGCTATTGGCTTTAGTTGTGCTGCCTTGTTTTGCCAATCTAATAAGACCACCTTGTTGAAGAGCTTTGTTGAAGTCTTCTTGAGTTGTGACAGGAGATGTGTAATTAATATCTCCGGCAAATCTTTCATCGATAACAACGTTGAAGTCGGTTGTGGTGGTAAGGATATTACCAACGATGTTTGTGCGGTAGTTTCTTTGAACAGGGATGTTGTACCACTCACGAGTTACATTTTCGTTGTTAGTGGTCATTTTTGCTCTAACGGTGGTTTTCTCGTTTACCAATAGGTAGTTCATTGAGATCCATTTGTAACCAACATTATTAACATTAAGAACTTCAGATGGAATATCATTTTTAGAAAGTCTTAGTGTTGTAGGGATTCCAGTGACTGCTCCGTATTCATTCAGAAGGTTGAAACTTGTGTAAACACCTTCAACTTCAATAGCTGTTTCAGTGATATCAATACCTGAGTTTGCAGCCAATTCGTAGTCCAATGTTGCTACGTTCAATTGTGCGAAAGGACGGGTAAGGTTTACAGTTTCGGTTTTAGGACCTTCAACTGTGTATGCTAATCTGTTTGCGTAGAATGCGTCAAGGTTTTCGTTGTTAGCAGTTACGCCAGAATATTTAACATTTACAACTCCATTTTCAGCATCAAATGTGTATGGAGAATCTGCTGCTTGAGCCCAGAATACGATGTCATAAGTAACGCCGGTTACCAATGGTAGTCTTACGGTTGCAGTTTTGTTGTCGATGTTATAGCCAGTAGTATCTGTAAGCGCTTGGCGATATACTCCACCTTGGTAAACAGCTACATAAAGTGTTGATACTGTTGTTCCGTCAGAGATAGCACGAGTGCCCATTTCAGGAGTGGCGATGTTGAATGTCACCATATCTCCATTATCTGAGATGTAAAAGTCTTCATTCTTATTACATCCAGAGAAAAGAATCATAGTTGCCATAGCAACTAGTGAAAGGAAATACTTTCTCATAATAATTTGGTTTTTAATGTGTTGTATGTTATTTAAAATTAGTTTGGTCTGTTTTATTGGGCTATTGGTTAAATATCTCTAAATAAGAGAGAAACGCCTTCTGCAAATTTAATATTTTTATTCAAGATTCATCTAAAATCAGCAACGAAATTTTATATTATTTGAAGCAAAAATTGTGCTTTTTTATGGGTAATCTCCGTAATATATTTTTTATATATTCTAATTGCTTGACAGATAGTTGGTTGTAGTCTGTTATGTCACTTGTATGGATAAGTACCAGTTTTTCTTGGCAAAATGATTGCTATGATGGAATTATGTCGTAATTTTGTTAGGAGATTATGATTGAGGGTTTCATCAGATATATAAAATTTGAGAAGAGGTATTCTGAACGCACTTGTAAAATTTATGAGGATGCGTTGCTCTCTTTTTATCGTTTAACTTTTGAGGATGTGTTGGAGAAGGGGGGAACTCTCGATTCATTGTCGGAGTCTGATTTGTTGTCGGTGCTGACTTATCCCTTGATAAGGTCTTATGTGGCAAAGAAACTTGAGGCAGGTGAGTTGAGTGAAAGGAGTGTCAATCTTCATCTTTCGGCTCTGAGCAGTTACTGTGCCTGGCTCGTAGCAGGGGAGAAGCTTTCATCCAATCCTGTGAAGAAGGTTACCCGTCCGAAGGAGAGTCGCCGCCTGCCGGAGTTCTATACCCAGCCATCGTTGGACAATTTTTTTGAGGCTCAGGGTTTTGACGGATCTGAAAGGGCTTCCAGGGACCTGCCGTTTCATAAGTATCGTAACCTTGTTCTGCTTCTGCTGATCTATTCTACCGGTATGCGCCGAAGTGAGGTGGTGGCTTTACGACAAGAGGATTTTGATGCTCAAAGAATGGTTTTCAGAATAACCGGAAAAGGTGATAAATTGAGAGAAATTCCTGTTCCGATTTCGATATGTAAAGAAATTTTATTATATTTGGAGAGAATTAAGAGGGAGTTTCCGTCGTTGGAAGAGGGTGCTTTCTTTGTAACTGATTCGGGACAAAACATTTATCCTGAATTTGTGAACAAAGTGGTCCACGAGGAGTTGGATGGTCAGGAGGGCTTTTCGGGTAAAAAGTCTCCGCACGTGCTAAGACACTCGCTTGCGACACATCTTCTCAATAATGGGGCTGACCTTAATTCGATAAAAGAGATTTTGGGACATTCTTCTTTGGCTGCTACCCAGGTTTATACCCATAACTCTTTTGAAATTTTGAAGAAAACATACATAACCGCTCATCCACGAGCGAAAAACGGAGGTAATTATGAAAATTAACGTTCAATCAATCAAATTCGACGCAGATCACAAACTTCTTGAGTTTATTGACAAAAAAGTAGGAAAACTATCTAAGTTTTTTGACAATATTGTAAGTTGTGATGTCAATCTTACATTGCAGCCTGATCATAAGAAAAGCGTGAAGATTCTTCTTGGCATCCCCGGTGATGATATTGTTATCGAACGTACTGCAGACACTTTTGAAGATGCGGTTGTAGATTGTGTAGATGTACTTCAAGATCAAATTATCAAAATCAAAGAAAAAAGATTTGGCAAATAATAACAACAAAGCAGCCGGCCTCGAGGGGTCGGCTGTTATTTTTATATAAGGTTCTTTGTTAATTCTTCGAG
This sequence comes from Candidatus Coprenecus sp., assembly GCA_045635245.1. GTDB lineage: Bacteria > Bacteroidota > Bacteroidia > Bacteroidales > UBA932 > Coprenecus. The sequence goes on along the minus strand of JAZRBT010000235.1, from coordinate 191 downwards.
GATATCTTCACCAAAATATTCTTTCAACGGGTATTGGCTCAGTTTCTCCTTTATAGCTTCGTAGGTGTGCGGTGTTCCCTGAAGTGCTGCACATATTTCAGAAGTGGGGCGGGTGAAGAAATAGTCTCCAAGTATCTGACATTGTGAGATATACCCTCCTTTTACATCAACGAATGTTTCAAAAAATCCGC
>JAZRBT010000234.1:0-7639 GCA_045635245.1 Candidatus Coprenecus sp. | reverse complement strand
TGGATCAGGCTCGCAGAGAGGGACTTTTTGACGGGGACAAGACTCTGGAAGAACAGTTGCAGTCGGCATTGAAATCATTGGAGCAGTCCAAAGAGGAATTCCTGATTCAAAACAAGGAGTTGGTCAAACTTCTTTTGGAAGATGAGATTGTAGTCAAGTATTATTATGTTCGCGGCGGAGCTTGTTCTTCTTTGAAGGGTGACAAGCAGCTTCTTCAGGCTTTGAAGATGTGGTCGGAAAACAAAGTGGTAAAATAAATTATAAAGAAATATGACTGGGTTTTACACTATCCTTTTATTAATTGTATCCAATGTTTTTATGACATTTGCCTGGTACGGGCATTTGAAACTGCAACAAATGAAACTCATTGAGAGTTGGCCCTTGTGGGGGATAATTCTCTTTTCGTGGGCTATTGCCCTTGTGGAATATGCCTTTCAGGTCCCTGCCAACCGTATCGGTTTTATAGAGAACGGAGGCCCTTTCTCGCTGGTGCAATTAAAGGTTATCCAGGAGGTGATATCGTTGTCGGTATTCTCGATATTCACACTCTTTATGTTCAAGGGTGAGGCTTTCCAATGGAATCATATTGCTGCATTCGTGTGCCTCGTGCTCGCTGTCTACTTTATGTTTATGAAGTAGTTGGCGTTACTATTTTTATATATTTGCTTTATCTATGTGATATCTTAATCCGCGGTTTTCAAGAAATTGGATGATATCGTCGTGAACAGTTACCGTGTGTTTTGTGGAAACGAATTCTGTACTGATACGATTTTTGGAGTCAATGATATTGAAGGTGAGCTTTGCTTTGCCTTTGTGTTTGTTGATCACTTTCTTGAACTCTTTTCGGAATGTTTCGCTAATTATCTCCACTGGGAGATTTATCACCAATTCTTTGATGTAGTTCTCTCTTGTATTGTCCAGAAGTGCCATCCCTACGATTTTGTGAGAGTATGAGGAGATGACAAGTGGTGCATCTTTGTCCTTACCTTTGTCATTTGCTAGGTTGCCTTTAACATCCCAAAGTTCTTTCGGAATGGTACGCTTGCAACTGAATTGAGCCACCGAGCCGTTGATTGTCACTCGTCCCATATTCGGGACAATACCGTTTTCTCTTTGCTTCCGTTCACGTAGAACAGCACCTTAAATGTACTTTGCATAATCTAATCTTTTTTGGGTTGCAAAATTAGTTATCAGCGAGTTATACATTGATATGCAAACTAACGCAGAACGATGAAACGTGACGACACAAAGAAAAACTTTACTGCATAATCAGGTAATGACTTGGCAACCATATTTCCAATACCTATGAATCCTATTTTTAGGAGAGTAACAATATTCAATCCAACATAGTCGCATCGCTATAGATTATACAGTTATAATTTCCTGAATGTTCAGACATAAACTCGTAATGTTAGATTTATCATCGCAGTAGATGTGTTCGCAAATTGAACCCTAACCTTATCTGATTATTCATATTCCCGGGAGATATCTGTCTTAATAGGCACTCAATAGCCCTTTCCTGGCCGTTGGCAAGCACGAGCCTTTTCGCTGTCGTGCACCGGATGGCGTCAAATGTAACTTTGAGTGTGTTCACTGCCCGGCATCACTTGATGGGTATAACGCTACCGTGCGCTTGACTATCTTAGGGAGTGTTATATGGTTAATTATTGCCCGTCAGCTTATAAGTGAAATTGCGTTGCCGTGCGCAAGGCTTTTTATGAACTATCCCAAAGGCGAATACTTGCCCGTTAGCGTACTTGGAAAGTATCGCTGCCGTGCACAGGAGGACATCAAATGTAACTTTGAGCGGATTTGCTGCCCGTCAGCATATAAGGAAAATTTTAAGGTACACTACAGTTCGTTAGGGTAGGAGCCCATTATAAGATCTCTTCTATTGGAATCTCCAATATTCTTGAAACTTGCTTTAGTGATGATGAAAAATTCCTATACAAATATCTAGATAAGATGATTTTTGAGTCTCTGTCTAAATTCGCAAACTCCTTTTGCGGGAATAAGTTTTGTGAAATGTTCTGAGCCATTTCCCTTAACTGAGAATCATTGAGAAATACTCTTGAATTATTGTCAATACCAAGAATTTCCAGATCTATTTTATTTTCAATCTTTTTTGATATATAAAATGAGTATCTCTTAGATGTTTTAAATAATGATTCAACTTTCCTTATTTCCAAAAAATTAAATGGATTAATCATTCCGAATATATCTATCTCCCAATCTTTAGGGATAGGTAAGTCCGATTTAATAATTTGTCGAATTTCTCGATAGGAGAGTTCTTTTACTTTTTTATATTTTAAGAACTCGCGAGACATCTCTATAAAATCATTGCTTCGAAAAAAATATCTTGCTCCGCACCATTTATATTCTGAAGGTAAACAAGAATAGCCTGCGACAATAGTATTTCTATCAATGTAAGCTATAGTTTCGATAAGTTGTTCAATATCTTTTACTTCGATAATCTTATATGGTATATGACACATATACCTTTTTAATCCATATCGCTTTTTTATGTAGCGAGATGTTATTCGCTTAAATGTGCTAATAAAATTAATACATTGTGAGTAAGTGCCATATACAACAATATGAATATGGGTATCCATTAATACATAATCAAGCACTTTCAGAGAATTTCTATGTAAGTATACTGCCAGTCGATTGTTCCCTTCAATAAAATCTTGGGTATCCTTGAATAACCAATCGACTAAAGTGCCATCAGTGCAGATATGATAATATCTTTTTTCACGACTTAGAATGTCAGATTCCACCATTACAAAATTTATAGGCCGACAACTACACAAATCCATCTACACAATCCACCCCGGCCATATTGGCGGATAAAAGAGGAGTGTTTAATAACAATAGGACAAAAGTACAAATAAAATTATAATACCAAAAAAATCCATCATTTGTTCTGTTGAGTACATCGCTTTCGCTACCGTGTGTCAATTGGCTTCAAATGCTGCTTTACGAAGGTTCACTGCCCCTTAGCGTACTGGGGAAATAGTGTTGCCGTGCAGATGTTCGCTTTATGATGCTGTCTAAGGCACATCATCGCCCGTTAGCGATCCCATAAAATAAGGCAGATGTGCGGCATATACTTGTGGCGGGACTCTAATGCACATTGTTACTCGTCAGCGAGTGAGCATTATTGTTCAGCCGTGCACAGGATGGGTTCAAATATAACCTTGAGAGTGTTTACTGCCCGGCAGCGTACAATGGGTATAACGCTGCCGGGCACTTGACTATCTTAGGATACATTCTATAGTTAATTGTTGCCCGTCAGCGAACAATGGAAACTTAGCTGCTGTGCAGGGATGTATTCCTGATAGCATTCTAAAGTCTATACCTGCCCGTTAGCGTACTGGGGAAATAACGCTGCCGGGCGCAGATTGTCTTGAAATGCAACTATGAGCGTATTTACTGTCCTTCAGTGGGTAATTTTCAATTGCTGCCAGGGTTTATCGTATGGGATAATTTTTGTTTATTCACGGATAAATGTGTCGGAAAAATTTTGATTTGCTCAAAAAAAAAAATTAACTTTGCAAAAAGTGAGTTTTAACTATTGAAAAAGACACTTTTGCTAAACCTATCTTCTGCTACACAATTAGAAATTTTAATAACTAACCAAATTGATGTGATATGAAAAATTTACTTAAAGCAACTTGTGTAATGTGCTGTCTGCTGGTTGGGTCTCTTCCTGTTTTCGCTCAGCGGATGGATGTTTCTGATGATGTAAATGTGAAAATCGAGCAAGCTCAGGAGAATGCCTATTTGGCAAGTTCCAATTTCTCTTATGAGTTTGGGCAATCTTTGGTTTATTTTGGGGGTGGTGTGGCTGTTTTCGGTGCCAGTGCTTTTATTGCGCAGGCAATCATTCAATCGCCTGATGCATCAGGGAATACCATTCCGCCAAGTACTACCAAGTCTACAGGTGCTCCTGTTGGTCCAGCGACATCGGTTCCTGTTCTTCCTGTATTTGGAACAATAGGCCTTGCTGCCGGAGGTGCGATTGCGTTGATTGGTGGTATTTGTTGGTGGGTTGGTAAGTCTAAATTGGCGGACAATGGGGGAAAACAATATTTGGGTAATCAGCGTGGTTTTTCTGCAAGGTTTGATTTGGCAGGAAGCCTGATTCATCCGATATCTGTTGATATGGCTTATGGTTATCATTTTAATGATTATTTGTATCTGGGTGCCGGTGTGGGTGGCAGATTTTTTGGAACGGCATCTATTCCGTTGTATGGAGAGTTCGGTTATTCAATACTTAAGAAAAGGGTTTCTCCGTTTATTGGTTTGAAAGGTGGTGCCGCTTTTGATGTTACCACGAGGGCAAATAATGAGCCTGTGGCATCCGGTTATTTCTGTGTTGATCTTGGTACGCAAATCCGTCATCGTGAGAAGGATTCGGGCAAGGGTGACTGGAAAATAACATCTTATTTTGAAGGCTATATAAACAGGGATATTAATTTCGGTTTGAAGGTGGGGTATTCTTTTTAACTCATCTGTTTATAAGGAGTAGTCTCACTCCAAAGGATTTAATATAAAGATATTACCCCCATCGGGATTTGTTCCGGTGGGGGTATCTTGTCTTTGTAAGGGATTGGGACTCCTCTTCCTGTTATTTATAGGGTTACTTTTTCAATGCGGTATCGCAATCCACGATTTTCAAGGTAGCTGATTATTTCATCGTCTACCATAATGGAGTGTTTGGTTGAAACGAACTCGGTGTTGATGCGGTTTTTGGAGTCAATGATATTAAAGGTCAGTTTTGCTTTTCCTTTATGTTTGCCAATCACTTTTTTGAACTCTTTCCGGAATGTTTCACTTATTATTTCAACGGGGATGTTTATAACGAGTTCTTTAATGTAGGCATCGCGGGTGTTGTCCAGTAAGGCCATTGCCACTATCTTTTGAGTGTAGGATGAGATAACAAGTGTTTTGTCCTTTCCACTTCCCTTTCCGTTCTCCTTTTCATCCAGCTGTCTGTATCGAGCTTTGGGCTGTACTTTGATCAGCAGGTATTTATGAGGTTGCAGGTATTTCATATGCTCCTCATACTCCTTGTCATAAAGTATGAATGTGGCATCAGAGTTAAAGTCCTCAATGGTAAATTTGCAATATATTCCTTTCCCATTTGATTTGGGCTTTACTTCTATATTCTTGATGAGTCCTGCAATGATGGCTGTTTTGGAGCATACCTCTTTTGTTTTTTCGGGGAGCATATTTGCTTCATCGATAAAGTCTTTCCAGCCGGCAAGTGTTGTTGTGGTAAAGTGCTCTATCTCAAATCTGAATTTGTCCAAGGGGTGCGATGAGAGGTACATACCTACCAAGTCCCTCTCTTTTTTCAATATGTCCAATTCGTCGAGTTGGGGCAGGACAGGGATTGCAGGACGGACTGTTTCAATCATTTGTGTCTCTCCAAAAAGGGAATCTTTGAGGGACTCGCTGCTTTTTTGGAATTCAGAACCATATCTGAGCAACAAGTCGAGGAATGTCTCTCCTTTGGCTGCCTCCAATGCAAAGGAGCCGCGGTTGACTTCGCCGAAGCGGTCAAATGCTCCGGAGAAGATGAGTGATTCCATCCCTTTTTTGTTCACCACAGAGGTGTTGATTCTTTCCACGAAGTTGAATATGTCGGTGAATGGTCCTCCGTTTTCGCGCACATCGATGATGGAGTTCACGGCATTTACCCCGATTCCTTTGATTCCTGACATTCCAAAGCGGATGTGTCCATCTTTGTTTACAGTGAATTTTGTAAAACTTTCGTTGATATCGGGTCCGAGCACCTTCACTCCGTTGCGGCGGCAGTCGTCGCTGAATTTGGTAATTTCCTCAATATTACTGAAGTTATTGCTCAATACTGCAGCCATATATTCGGCACGGTAGTGTGCTTTCATATATCCGGTCTGATAACCTACCCAAGCGTAGCAGGTAGCGTGAGATTTGTTGAAAGCATATTGGGCAAAGGCTTTCCAGTCGTTCCAAATCTTGTCAAGGGTCTCTTTGGGATACCCTTTTGCACTACCGCCTTCGAAGAATTTCTCCTGAAGTTCTGCCATAACTGAGAGTTGCTTTTTACCCATCGCCTTACGCAATTTGTCTGCCATACCTTTGGTGAAATCGGCAAGTCTCTGGGAGAGAAGCATCACCTGCTCCTGATATACGGTCACCCCGTAGGTGTCGTGAAGAATCTCTTCCATATCGTCCAGGTCATATTCGATTTTCTTGCGCCCGTGTTTTCTGTCAACGAAATCGGGAATGTAGTCCATAGGACCGGGACGGTACAGGGCGTTCATCGCGATAAGGTCCTCAAATCGTGATGGTTGTAGTTCTTGTAGCCATTTTTGCATTCCGGGGGACTCGAACTGGAACACTCCGATGGTGTCTCCACGGGAGAAGAGTTGATATGTAAGTTCGTCATCGAGAGGAATGGTGTTTACATCTACATCGATACCTCTGGACTGTTTGATGATTTCTACACAATCTTTGAGGATGGTAAGGGTCTTGAGTCCGAGGAAGTCCATTTTCAACATTCCTGCCGACTCGATAAGTGAGCCTTCAAATTGGGATACGAGGATATCTTTTCCTGTCTCTTTGTCTTTGGCAGTACTTAACGGGATATAGTTTGTAAGGTCATCTCTTCCGATAATTGTGGCACAGGCGTGGACACCTGTGTTACGGACAGTACCTTCAAGTTTTGTGGCATATTGGAGAGTCTCAGCGACCAGCGGATCCTGCATTGCATCCTTGAATTCGGGGACTTTTTCCATACACAATGCTACTGTAGGATCTACCTCTTTGGTCTCCTCTGTAATGATTTTCTGTCCCGGATTGTTGGGGTCATCTTCCTCCTTGGTTTTCTTTATGGATATCTTCTTGGGAATCGACTTTGAGAGGAAATCGGTCTGGTTGAGACTCAGTGTCTGGATACGGCCCACATCTTTGATTACACTCTTGGTAGCCATTGTACCAAAAGTGATTACGTGTGAAACGTGGTCTTTTCCATATTTGTCCTCAACATATTTGAATACTTTGTAGCGTCCTTCATCGTCGAAGTCGATATCAATATCGGGCATTGAAATACGGTCCGGATTGAGGAAACGCTCAAACAGCAGGTCGTACTTGATGGGGTCTATATTAGTGATTGTCAAACAGTAAGCCACCGCACTTCCGGCTGCAGAACCTCTACCGGGACCTACCCATACACCCATATTGCGTGCTGCCTGGATAAAGTCCTGTACGATAAGGAAATAGTCAGGAAATCCCATTTTTTTGATGGTCGCCAGCTCGAAATCGATTCTCTCTCTGTGCCCTTCGGGAATATCTTCTCCGTACCTCATTTTAGCCCCTTCGTAGGTGAGATAGTGAAGATAGTCGTTAGAGTCTGTAAAACCTTCCGGCAAAGGGAAGACTGGTAGAATCGGGTCGCTGTCAAGGCTGATGGGCTCTATCTTGTCCACAATTTCCAATGTGTTGGAAATCACCTCGGGGTGGTCACTGAAGAGTTCCTGCATCTCCTGAATGCTTTTCAAATACTCCTGTTGGGTATATCTCAAACGTTTTGGGGAATTGAAATCACTTCCTGTATTGATACAAATCAATCTGTCGTGGGCAGGACCAT
>JAZRBT010000233.1:0-8414 GCA_045635245.1 Candidatus Coprenecus sp. | reverse complement strand
TGCAACTCTCAATGCTACATTTTTGGTGTAAGATATCACTCCACCTTTGCTTGCGCAGTACTCCGGAAATTCAGAGCCTGTATGTCCGCTTGCTGATCCGATATTTAGAATCGACTTTATCCCCTCTTTCACGCCATATTTCTCGGTTATGTGAATAAGGGCTTTGAGATTTACATCGATGTCATTTTGGTTTTGAACTCCGGCATTGTTGATAAGTATTTCTATATTCTCAAGATTTGGAAGTGATTGGTAATCACAAATATCACAGCAGCAGTGGGTGTAATTTTTATCTGAAATGGAAGTTTCATTACGGTCAATTCCGATAACCGAATGTCCCTCTGCCAAAAATTTATCCGCAATAGCTTTGCCAATACCTTGCGATGTTCCTGTAATTAGAATTTTCATTGTTGTAAAGTGATATTATGCAAATTTAAGAATAATAAATTGCTATCTTTACAATTGTGCAATTTTCTTGGATGGTTATCAGTTGGAAATGGTATGAAAGTTGCGCAAATTTTTGGACTTAAATATATATGATATGTTAGATTTTAGAGGAAAATGTGTCCTGATTACAGGCGGTGGCAGTGGTATTGGAGAGGCGATGGCTTACCAATATGCTAAAAAGGGGACCAATGTTATTTTAACAGGAAGAAGAATAGAGACTTTGGAGAAAGTTCAGAAAAAATGTGAAGAGTTAGGAGTGAAGGCTTGGTCCAGATGTGTGGATATTGAGAAACAGGACTCTATTGATGAGCTTGTAAAATGGATAAAAGATGAAGGTCATCCAATAGATTTTATGTTGCTCAATGCCGGGATTTCCCAAAGGTCTTTGACTCTTGATACAGATATAAGTGTTGACAGGAGACTGATGGAGGTCAATTACTTTGGAGGAATTTATTTGGTGAAGTCCCTTAAGGATATGTTTCTCGAAAGAGGAGTTCATATCGCTGTAGTATCTTCAGTTTCAGGTGTCTTTGGATTTCCGGTAAGGTCTGCTTATTGTGCTTCGAAACACGCAATTCACGGATTCTACGAAACAATCGCATTGGAATATCCTCAGATTAAAACCACAATTCTGATTCCTGGAAGGATTCATACAGATGTTTCCAAAAATGCTTTGGATGGATCAGGTAAGGCTACGGGAATTATGGATCCGGGGCAGGCCAACGGATATGATGTGAACAAATGTGCAAAGGTGGCAATCAGGGCTATTGCCAGAGGCAAGCATCAAAAAGTGATAGGGGGATTTGATACCATAATGGTCCCATTCTATAAGTTTATCCCCCCATTGTTCAGACTTATTGCCCGTAATGTCTCTGCAAGATAGTTATCTTTTTTCTATCCAACCCCACAGGCGGTACATTAGAAAGCCCCATACTAAAAAGAGGGTAATGTAAACCCAAAGGGGGATTGTGGTCTGATAAAGGTCTTCTATTGCCATTTTCTCGAAGCCCGGGATATCGGCGTAGTAATATGCCCCTGCGCCAAAATCATATCCATCTACGACTCCCAATTGCAAGGACATTATTACGATTGCAGATAATATTACAGGAGGTGACTAAATCACTTATTAGTCACCTCCTTTTTTGGTTTGAAATGGGGCGCTTACCCCGGAGGAATTAGCCTCCTATTGATTTTTCGAGTTCTCTTGCAGATTGAAGGAATTCTTCAGCTGTCATCTCTTTGAAGAACAATAATCCGTGAGTGGTACGGAGTCTTGGGCTTTCATTTTGGTAGAAATATGGTTTGCCGAGAAGATTGCCGGTGTGAGCCAATTGGTCAACCCATATTTTCTTAGCATAGTCGCTGAATTTTCCATCAAACTTGTGACTCGGGAACGATGCATCTACTTGTGAAAGGTAGCAGTTCTCAAATGCATTGCTGAATACACCCATTGCATTCAAAGAGACAGGAACGATATGGGTAGCTTCTGCAGGGTGGAATTTGTACCATACATTTCTGTAACCCCAGATTTTTACATTTGTGATATCAGTTTCCTTACCCCATTCGCGGACAGCCTCAGCAATAGCCTGCAGTACTTTGTAGTGGGTATCGGGACCACTGCCTTCAGGGTCGAATGCAAGTGAAATTACGGTAGGTTTGATATCTCTGAGCTGTTGGAGAATAGGAGCTACGTCTCTTTCAAGATTTGGTTTCTCTGTGAAGATGTCTCCGGTGTAGAAACCTAAACGAAGGTGATGGATGTTAGCCTCTTCTATTCCGAAGAATCCCCAAACCAATTCTTCTTCAAACTCTCTGATCATACCTTTAAGGGTTCTGATTTCTGCAGACATCTTTTCACCATCGTAACTGTTACGGGTTTGTTCGATAACTTCTGAGATTTTTTGTTTTAGCTCAGAGGTATTTTTAACTCCCCAAATTTCGATGAAGTTTCTGATAAGTCTGTGGGCAAAACCTCTTTTGCGCTCAAGAGCATTACCTGATGCAACATTGATTAGGTAATGGTAAGAGTCTTTATCTCTCTTGATGTTGTATCCTTTCTCGAAGAAGTCGGGATATTGCAACATCTCGATTTTGTTTTTATTGATGAAATTCAATGTGTCCTCAAGTGCCTTGATAAGGAATGTGTTGGTAACAGCATTGAAACCTGAAGTCATCACAGCAAAGTGAGATGTGTTGGTCTCATTTCTGGAAACTCTGTGAATGTGAGGAAGCAGACCCAACATTATGTCGTCGTGGTGAGGACCGGTGTGGTAGAAAATCTCATTGCTCCAGGGAGATGTTCCTTTACTGATCTTATTGTTGATAGAAGCGATAACCTCATTGACAGTATTTTCATTAAGGTTAGGGATTAATTTGCAATAAGGGTCATTGCGAAGGTCTTCAAGGGTAACTTTGTCGCTGTATTTGTTGATATTGTACAAACAATCGATAACAGCTCTGTCAGTTTTTTCCTGATTCCAGGGGGTGGCTGTGTAATAGTTGTATATCGATTCCTGAAGTCCCGATGCTGCACCTTCTGTGATATAGAATCTTGCATTTTCAAGGCGGGAAAGGACTGAAGCAGGGTAAAGGTTGCTAGGAATTTTTTCCAATGCATCGGCTACTACCTGCGCCTTGGCTTCACCTGCTGCAAAGATGATTGCAGTAGCATTCTTGTTATATGTGATGGTGTCCAAACCGATGGTTATGACAGGTTTGTGACGTGAAATTTCGATACCGCCAAGGTCACCTGCCGCTGCAGCCTGTGTTTCAAAATTGGTGTAAGTGAGTCTTGTGGTAGAGTGTGGGTCGCTGCCTTTGGTGTTGAATGCAATGTGTCCGTCGGGACCAATACCACCGAGGAAGAAACCGATACCGCCGAGATTTCTTACATTCTCTTCGTAGCGGGCACACCAGTCGTCAATCATAAAGATTGAGCGTTGTTGCAACTCTTCCTGTTTGTTTTTAGGCTCCCTGTATCTCAATCCTAGGTCAATGATTCCGTCAGCAAAGACTTCATCGTAGGTCAGACCATCAGCCAAAGGAATCTCGTCGCTGTTGATATAGAATCCTTTTTTGGGGTCGAGACCGAATCCTTCAATGTAGTATTTCTGAACATAGTTGTAGAAACTGTTGTGTTGGGTAGGATTGATAGGGTAGAATTCGTCAATCTGGACAAAGTGCAATTGGCTCAAGTCAGGTTTCCGGCTTAGTTCAAGTCCGTGTTTCTGACGCATTTGTCTGCCTTCTTCAGTGTCCCATTGAGCTAAAATTCTTTTAACCCACTCAATGAAATATTCGGGAGTTTTTCCTGTGGGAAGACTGATGACTCCGTTTGGATTCTCGCCAACCCATTCAAGAAATCTTAATGCTGCAAGTTTACCAAGAAGTGGAAAGTTATCCACTGTAATATAAGGGATGTTTGTCGGAAATTTATGAGAAATATCCCCTGCAAATAATTTTTCTACACGAGTGAAATTAGTACTCATAACAATTCTTTTAATTCAATTTACAAATATACAAACAAGCGAATGAAATATAAAGTTTACTTTAATATTTTACAATGAGCGCAGTCAGTATTTCTGTCATTTATGACAAATATACAAACAAGCGAGTGAGAAATCAAAGTTTGCTTTGAAATTCTTGCAACGAGTGCAGTTTGTATTTCTTTCATTTATGACAAATATAACGATTAAACCATTTTAAATGGATATATTTGTACTCTAAATTTTAAAAATATGAATGTTCTTCTCAATTTGATCTGGTTTGTATTTGGAGGATTTCTTATTGCATTTGAATATCTTGTAGCGAGTTTGTTGCTGATGGTGACCATCATAGGGATTCCCTTCGGAGTACAGACAATGAAACTTGCCATTGCGGCAGTCTTCCCTTTTGGAGTGCAGGTGGTCAGTAGCACTTCTGACGGAGGTTGCCTTAGTGTGTTGATGAATATCCTTTGGATATTTATGGGCGGACTTTGTATTGCGCTGAGTCACTTGTTGTTAGGTGTTGTGTTTTGTGTTACTATAATAGGAATTCCCTTTGGAATGCAGCACTTTAAACTTGCATCTTTGGCTTTGACTCCTTTCGGAAAGAGCGTTTGTTAAATACTTTTTTTGAGATTTAACCGCAGATGTCTTATATTTGTATAATATTTTAAAAACAATACACTACAATTATGGCTTTAACTACCAATACTATGATCGTCCGCTATAAGCTTTTGGCTAAGCTTGTAGGGTTATGGAAAGATGGCAAACTCGTTGAAGATGTCGATATGTTGCCTATCCAACTCAGTCCTAAGAGATCCAAAGTTTTAGGAAGATGTTGTATTCATAAAGAGCGTGCTGTATGGAAATACAAGGCACTTCCCCTTTTAGGTTGCGATATGTCTGATGAGGTTAACGAACTTACACCTCTATCTTATTATGCTCAAAAAGCAATTGACCGTCGCGGCTCTGATAAAGACAATATCCTTTGCGTTATTGATGAAGCTTGTTCATCTTGCGTTTCTATCAAATACGAAATCACCTCTTTGTGTAAAGGTTGTGTGGCTCGTAGTTGTTATATGAACTGTCCTAAAGACGCAGTTTACTTTGATAACAGAGGTCAGGCTAAAATTGACCACGACAAATGTATCAACTGCGGTCTTTGTCAAAAAGGCTGTCCTTACCACGCTATCGTTTATATTCCTATTCCTTGCGAAGAGGTTTGTCCTGTAGGTGCAATCTCTAAAGATGAATATGGAGTAGAGCATATTGATGAGAAAAAATGTATCTATTGCGGTAGATGTATGCAGGCTTGTCCTTTCGGTGCAATCTTCGAAATCTCTCAAGTATTCGATATTCTTGAATCTATCAGAAGAGGTGAAAAAGTGATTGCAATTCCTGCACCTTCTATTCTTGCACAATATAAAGCACCTGTAGAAAATGTATATGGTGCAATCAAGGCAATGGGCTTTGATTCAGTAGTTGAGGTTGCTCAAGGTGCAATGGAAACAACTCAGCACGAAGCTGAAGAGTTGTTGCACAAAGTTAAAGAGGGCCAACCTTTTATGACAACTTCTTGCTGCCCTTCATACGTACAATTGGTGAAGAAACATATTCCTGAAATGGCAGAATTCGTTTCTGACACAGGTTCTCCTATGTACTACACAGCAAAAATGGTGAAAGAAAAAGATCCTAACTGTAAGGTAGTATTCATCGGCCCTTGCGTAGGTAAACGTAAAGAAGCTAAAGATGATCCTAATGTAGATTACATTATGACATTTGAAGAGATGAACGCTGTTCTTCAAGGACTTGGAATTACTGTAGCAGAAGCTGAACCTTATCGCGTATCATTCAACTCTGTTAAAGAAGCTCACGGATTCGGTAAGAGCGGTGGTGTTTCTGAGGCAGTAGTGGGATATTTGAAAGAAAGAGCACAAGGTGTTGAAATCGTTAAGATTGCAAATCTTGAAAAGAAAAATATCGCTCTATTGAAAGCTTATGCTAAAAAACGCAAAGCACCTGCAACATTCCTTGAAATTATGACCTGTCCTAATGGTTGTATTACCGGACCTGTTGCTTACAATCCTGATGCAATCCAAAGTGAAAACATTTTCAATCAGGCATTGACATCTTGCAAACATACTTATGCTGATATTGATACTTCAAAATCAGAATAGTTTTTCATAGCATTTTTATTTTCTCCCCCTCTTTTTTACTAAAGTGGGGGAGTTTTTTATGTATCTTCTCTTATTGTGTGTATATTTGTCATAAATGACAGAAATACTGCATTCGCTCGTTGTAAAAGTACAAACAGGTTTGTTCTCTTGCTCGCTCGTTGGTATGTTTGTCATAAATGACAGAAAAATTATAAGTTTAAACTCTTTATGTCTAAGAATTTTGCGTTGATAGGGGTGGGTGGATATATTGCACCACGACACCTTAGAGCGATAAAAGATACAGGAAACAGACTTGTTGCAGCATACGACAGATTTGACAGTGTGGGAATAATGGACAGTTATTTCCCTGATGCTGCTTTTTTTACTGAACAGGAACTGTTCGACCGCCATTGTTCCAAATTGAGAGGAACTCCCTCACAGATAGATTGGTTGAGTGTCTGTACTCCAAATTACCTGCACGATGCTCATATCAGATATGGATTGAGAATGGGTGCAGATGTGATTTGCGAGAAGCCTCTTGTTTTGAATCCTCACAATGTGGATGCTCTTTTGAAAATAGAGGAAGAGACAGGACATAAAGCGTATAATATTCTTCAGTTGCGTCTGCACGATTCGATTGTTGCTTTGAAGAAGAGGATCGATGAAGGACCTGCTGATAAAGTTTATGATGTCGATTTGACTTATATTACTTCGAGAGGAAATTGGTATTATGCATCCTGGAAAGGGGATGTACACAAGAGCGGTGGAGTGGCTACCAATATCGGAGTCCATTTCTACGATATGTTGCAGTGGATTTTCGGTCCTGTACAGGAAAATATTGTCCACGTGATGAGTCACGACAGAGTGGCAGGTTATCTTGGATTGAAAAAAGCAAGAGTTCGTTATTTCTTGAGTATCAACGCAGAAAATCTTCCTGAAAATGCAGTTCAGGGAGAGAAGAGGACTTATCGTACTATAATGATTGACGGGGATGAATTCGAGTTCAGTGAAGGTTTTACAGAACTTCATACCCGTAGTTATCAGAAGATTCTCTCGGGAGAGGGTTTCAGAATTGAAGAGGCAAGAAATTGTATTGAGATAGTAAGCCAGATACGAAATTCTACTCCTGTAGGTCTAAAAGGGGATTATCACCCTTTAGCAAAACTTCCTTTGGCAAAACATCCTTTCGGATGGTAAAATAAAGTGTTTCTATGACAATGAATAAAATAGTGATGGTAGACCTGAAGGGTCAGTATGAAAAGATCAAACCTCAGATAGATAATGCTATAGCAGAGGTAATATCTTCTACTGCGTTTATTAATGGGCCTGCTGTCGCTGAGTTTGCTTCTGCTCTTAAAGAATATACAGGTGCAGGATATGTCATTCCTTGTGCCAATGGTACCGATGCGCTGCAAATAGCACTTATGGCATTGGGGCTGGAAAGGGGTGACGAAGTTCTGGTGCCATCTTTTACTTACGTGGCGTCAGCAGAAGTGATTGCTTTACTGGGACTTACTCCTGTAATGGTAGATGTGGACAGAGATACTTTCAATGTCAGTATAGATTCTCTCAGAAAGGGATATTCAGAAAGGACCAAAGCTATAATTCCGGTTCATTTGTATGGTCATTCCTGTGATATGGAACCGATTATGGAATTTGCCAAAGAGAAGGGGCTATATGTGGTGGAGGATAATGCTCAGGCACTTGGTGCCGATTATGTTTTCTCTGACGGCACAGTCCGCAAGTGCGGAACAATTGGGGATATCGGTACAACCTCGTTTTTCCCATCCAAAAATTTAGGCTGTTATGGTGACGGAGGGGCAATTTTTACAAATGATGGTGATTTGGCCAATCGATTGAAAATGATTGCAAATCACGGCCAATCAGTTAAATACACCCATACCGTAATCGGATGCAACTCTCGCCTCGATTCTCTTCAGGCTGCTATCCTGAACGTAAAATTGAAATATTTGGAAGATTATTCTGCCTCTCGCAGAAAAGCGGCAGAGTATTATAATAAAGGTCTGTCCGGAATCGGACAACTGGAATTGCCTGTTGAAAAATCATATACAAAAGCGGTTTATCATCAATACACCATAAAGGTGTGTGATGGTAGCAGAGATGCCTTGAAGGAATTCCTTTCTGAAAGAGGGACTGCTTCGGCAGTCCCTCTTTCATACAAAAAAGCCATCGGTTCAACCGATGGCTTTTTTATGTAAGTATTCCTTATCTTCTCTTCTTGGAGATGACTGCAACTGCTGCGGATGCGCCTGCAACTGCGAGAGCGATTACAGCGGCATCAAACGTAGCGGGAGCGGTCTGCTCACCG